>DASVOL010000417.1:0-7651 GCA_036383375.1 Bradyrhizobium sp.
GAAGGTGGCGCGCATGGCCACTTCTGTCTTGCCGAAGCCGACATCGCCGCAGATCAGGCGATCCATCGGCTTGCCATGTTCGAGATCGTGCAGCGCGGCGTTGATCGCGGTCTGCTGGTCCTCGGTTTCCTCAGAGGGAAAGCGCGCGCAGAACTCGTCATAGACATGCGGCGGCACCGCCATCTTCGGCGCTTCGTGCAGCTGCCGCTCGGCAGCGATCTTGATCAGCTCGCCGGCGATCTCGCGGATGCGGTTCTTCAGCTTCGCCTTGCGCGCCTGCCAGCCGCCGCCACCGAGCCGGTCGAGCTCGACATTGGCGCTGTCGGAGCCGTAGCGCGACAGCAGCTCGATATTTTCGACCGGCAGGAACAGCTTCGTCTCGGCGGCGTAATGCAGCTCGAGGCAGTCATGCGGCGCGCCGGAGACTTCCAGCGTCTGCAAGCCGACGAAGCGGCCGATGCCATGCTCGACATGGACGACGAGGTCGCCGGTCGCAAGGCTCGTCACCTCCGAAATGAAATTGTCGAGCTTGCGGCTCGCCTTGCGCGGCCGCACCAGGCGGTCGCCCAGGATGTCCTGTTCGCTGATGACGGCGAATTCGTCGGTCTCGAAGCCGGACTCCATGCCGAGCACGGCCAGCATGGTCTCGTTGCGGGGCGTCGCCTGAACGATGCGCCAGGTGTTGACACTGGTGGTGTTGAGCAGCTTGTGGTCGCGCAGCATCGCGCCCATGCGGTCGCGCGAGCCTTCGCTCCACAGCGCGACGATGACCTTCTTGCGCTGCGACTGCAGCGCGCCGATATGGCCGACAACCGCCTCGAACACGTTGACGTTGCCGTCGGCACGCTCCGGCGCGAAATTGCGGCCCTGCCGCGCGCCGGCGTCGAACATGTCGGGCGAGCCTTCCGGCACCGCGAACGGCGTCAGCCGCGCCAGCGGTGTATCGCCGAGCAGCCTGGTCCATTCGGCCTCAGACAAATAGAGCTTGTCCGGCGGCAGCGGCTTGTAGATCGCACCGCTGCCGGGATGCTCCAGCGCTTCGCGCCGTGCGTCGTAATAATCGGCAATCTGCGTGAAGCGCTCGCGCGCGGCGTCCTCGCCCTGCGGTTCGATCGCGATCGTTGCGCCGTCGAGATAGTCGAACAGCGTATCCATCCGCTCCTGGAACAGCGGCAGCCAGTGCTCCATGCCGGGATGACGCCGGCCCTCGGAGACCGCTTCATAGAGCTGGTCGTCACGCTCCGGCGCGCCGAATGCTGCGACATAGCCCATCCGGAAACGGCGGATGGTTTCGGTGGTGAGCTGGAATTCGGAGACCGGCACCAGATCGAGCCCGCGCATGTCCAGATGCGTGCGCTGGGTCTCGGCATCGAAAGTGCGGATCGATTCAAGGGAGTCGCCGAAGAAGTCGAAGCGCACCGGCTGGTCGAGGCCGGCCGGAAACAGGTCGAGGATGCCGCCACGCACGGCGTATTCGCCGGGCTCGCGCACCGTGGACGAGCGGGTGTAGCCATTGTGCTCGAGCCAGGCCACGACCGAATCCATCGGCACCACGTTGCCGGGCGCAACCGACAGCGCCTGCGCCGCGACCTGCTCGCGCGCCGGGACCCGCTGCACGGCCGCGTTCACCGTGGTCAGCACGATCAGCGGCTTGTCGGAGCCGACCAGCCGCGACAGCTTGGCGAGCGCGGTGAGCCGCTGCGCCAGAACGCCCGAATGCGGCGAGACGCGGTCATAGGGCTGGCAGTCCCAGGCCGGAATTTGCAGCACCGCGATATCGGGCGCAAAGAACTCCAGCGCGCGGGCGAGCTGCTGCATCCGCGCGCCGTCGCGGCACACCACGGCGAGACTGACCGCCGGCCGCTTCGGCTGCGCGGCGATGGCGCGCGCGAGGTCCGAGATGACGAGCCCTTCTGCGCCCTCGGCGACATTGGCGATGGTCAGCACCCGGCCCGGCGCGAGCATCGCGGCCGGCGATTTCATCGGCTGCTTCATGCGCTGGGATCCGCGACCTGGAACGCCTTGATGCGGGCGAACAGCGCGGTCTGGTGCTCCGCAGCCAGCACCTTGTCGCCGGTCAGCGCGGCATAGAGGTCGGGATCCGGCACCTCGATCAGATGCTCGAGCTCGCCGAGTTCCTGATCGGACAGGTCGGCGATGGTCGCATCGGCAAAGCGGCCGAGGATCAGGTCCATCTCCCGGGTGCCGCGATGCCAGCAGCGAAACAAAAGCCGCTTGCGGCGGTCATCGAGCCCGTGGCTCGATCGTGTCGATCCCGTCATGTCCCAAAATCCATCAAACGCCAAAAGCCCGGACGTGCCGGGCGGGCTTGATATAGCCACGGCGGGGGCCGATGTCAGCCCTCATTTGCCGCCTTTTGAGGTTTCCTTGCGCGCATGCCGTGAGTCGTGTGTAAAGGCACCGATGCGCCCCAGCCTGCTCAATCCGCTGTTTGCCCAGGTCACGACCCTGCAGGGTGTCGGCCCGAAGCAGGACAAGCTGCTGCGCTATCTGCTAGACCGCAGCGAGACGCCGCGGCTGGTCGATCTGCTGCTGCACTTGCCGGCGAGCGTGATCGATCGGCGCGCGCGGCCGAAGATCCGCGACGCCGCGGTCGGAACCATGGTGACGCTCGAGGTTACCGTCGACCGCCATCGCCCGCCGCCGCCGCGCAATTCGCGCGCGCCCTACCTGGTCTATGCCAGCGACGACACCGGCGATGTCGTCCTGACCTTCTTCCGCGCCCAGCCCGGCTATGTCGAGAAGCTGCTGCCGGTCGGCGAGAAGCGCTACGTCTCCGGCACGCTCGCGATGTATGACGGCATCCCGCAGATCGTGCACCCCGACCGCGTCATCGATGAAGCCGGCTTTGCAAAACTGTCCGGCATCGATCCGGTCTATCCGCTGACCGAGGGGCTGGCGATCGGCTCGCTCCGCCGCGCGATTGCGCAGGCGCTGACCAAGCTGCCGGACCTGCCGGAGTGGATCAGTCCCGAGGTGCTGCGTCGCTGCAACTTCCCGCCGATCAGGGAGGCGCTGACCCGCGTCCATGTTCCGGTCGAACTGACCGACATCCTGCCCGACGGCCCGTTCTGGTCGCGCCTCGCATTCGACGAACTGCTCGCCGGCCAGCTCGCGCTGGCCTTGATCCGCGCCACGCTGCGCCGCCCCGCCGGCGTCCGCAATGCCGGCGACGGCCACCTGCGCAAGCGGATCATCGATGCCCTGCCCTATGCGCTGACCAAGTCTCAGCAACAGGCGGTCGCCGCGATCATCGCGGACCTGCAACAGCCGGTGCGGATGCTGCGCCTCGTGCAGGGCGATGTCGGTTCCGGCAAGACCGTGGTGGCGCTGCTTGCAGCCGCCGCCGTCGCGGAAGCCGGCAAGCAGGCGGCGCTGATGGCGCCGACCGAAATCCTGGCGCGCCAGCACATCAAGACCATCGCGCCGCTCGCCGAGAGCGCCGGCATGCGCGTCGCGATCCTGACCGGCCGCGAGAAGGGCAAGGAGCGCCGCGAGCTGTTGGCGCGGCTCGAAGCCGGCGAGATCGATCTCTTGGTCGGCACCCACGCGCTGATCCAGGACGACGTGATCTACAAGGCGCTGGCGCTCGCCGTGGTCGACGAGCAGCATCGCTTCGGCGTGCGCGAGCGCCTCGCCCTGACCTCCAAGGGCGAGGCCGTCGACGTGCTGGTGCTGAGCGCAACCCCGATCCCGCGCACGCTGGTGCTGACATACTTTGGCGACATGGACGTCTCGGAGCTGCGCGAAAAACCCGCCGGCCGCCAGCCGATCGACACCCGCGCGGTGCCGATGAGCCGGATCGAGGACGTCATGGACGGCGTCGGCCGCGCGCTCAGTGCCGGCAAGCTGGTCTACTGGATCTGCCCGCTGGTCGATGAATCCGAGGCCGAAGGCACCGAGCATCTCACCAACGCGACCGAGCGCTTCGAGAGCCTGCAGCAGCGGTTCGGCGATCGCGTCGGCCTGGTGCATGGCCAGATGAAGGGCACCGAGAAGGATCGCGTGATGGCGCAATTCGCCGCGCACGAGATCGGTTTGCTGGTCGCGACCACGGTGGTCGAGGTCGGCGTCGACGTGCCGGCGGCAACCATCATGGTGATCGAGAACGCCGAACGTTTTGGGCTCGCGCAACTGCACCAGCTGCGCGGCCGGATCGGCCGCGGCTCGGAAGCCTCGACCTGCCTCCTGCTGTACAGGGAGCCGCTCGGCGAGATGTCGAAGGCGCGGCTGAAAGTGATCCGCGAGACCACGGACGGCTTCCGGATCGCCGAGGAAGATCTGAAGCTGCGCGGCGAAGGCGACGTGCTCGGCATCCGCCAGAGCGGCCTGCCCGGCTATCGCATCGCGCGCTCCGAGGTGCACGGCCAGCTCATCACCCAGGCCCGCGACGAGGCGCTACGGATCATGAAGGACGATCCGAAGCTGAAGGGCGAGCGCGGCGAAGCGCTGCGCTGCCTGCTCTATCTCTATGAGCGCGACGAAGCCGTGCCGCTGATCGGCGCGGGGTGATTCAACACAACAGGACGCCGCCGTCCGTCCCGTCATCCTGAGGAGCGCGAAGCGCGTCTCGAAGGATCGACGGCCACTAGCGGGGCCGATTCATCCTTCGAGACGCGCGCAAGAGCGCGCTCCTCAGGATGACGGTGCGATGCCCCGCTCGAAGGCTAGACGAGCCGCATAGGCCGCGCCAGCCCCTATTCCACCTTCGCTGGCGCCGGCTGCGTAGCCGGTTGCAACGAGGCCTGGTTGGCGACGCGCGCGGCGTTGGCCATGCCGGCGAGCGCCGCGGCGCGCTGCTTCTGATCGTTGGCGCCGGGCTGCACCACGCCGGCCGACATGATCAGCGTCGCGGCATCCTCGGTGCTCATCTCGATCTCGATGATCTTGCTCCTCGGCACGTAGAAGAAGAAGCCGGTGGTCGGGTTCGGCGCGCAAGGCAGGAACACCGAGATGTGCTCCTCCTCGCCGGGCAGGCTGGCCGCGAGCTCGGCGCTCGGCGCCTGCGAGATCAGCACGATCGACCACATCCCGGGCGAGGGAAATTCAACCAGGCCGACGCGGCGGAAGCTCGAGCCGTTGCCGGAGAACAGCGTCTCGAACACCTGCTTCAGGCCGCGATAGATCGCACGCACCGCAGGAATCCGGCCGAGCAACCGCTCGCCGAGATCAACCAGGGTTCGGCCGATCAGGTTGGCGGTGAGGAAGCCGAGCAGCGTCAGCGCGATGACAGCAACGATCAGGCCGGAACCGGGCAGCCCGAACGGCAGATAGGTCTCCGGCCGGTAGGCCGTGGGTACGAACGGCCTGACCAGATTGTCGACCCAGTTCACGAACCACCAGGTCAGATAGAACGTGATCGCGATCGGCCCGGCCACCACCAGGCCGGTCAGGAAATAGTTGCGGAACCGCGCCATGAGCCCGCGGGGAGCGTCCGGAGGCAGTTCACCTGGCGCGTGGGGAGGCACTTTGTTGGACGTCATTGCTGTTCCAGATCGTCGAAGCGGCCGTCCTCACCAGCATGATCCGGAAAAGTGCGCCGCGGATTTCCGAAAAGACCGTGCATAAACAAAAGGCTAGCGCGAGATGATGATCCTGTCCCGAACGTCGGCGCGCAGCACCCCTGAGCTAAGCCATTCTAGCAGGTTTTTGAAGGGCTGCGTGACAGCGTCACTTGCGGCTATTCGACCGTGACCGATTTGGCCAGATTCCGGGGCTGATCGACGTCGGTGCCCATGACAACGGCAGTATGATAGGCGAGCAGCTGCACCGGAACGGCATAGACCATCGGCGCGAAGGTCGCCCCCATGTCCGGCATCACGATCGTCACCAGCGACTGGATGGTCGCCTCCGCGGCGCCCTTGGCGTCGGTCATCAGGATGATCTTGCCGCCGCGGGCGGCGACCTCCTGCATGTTGGAGACGGTCTTCTCGAACACCTTGTCGTAGGGCGCGATCACCACGACCGGCATGTGCTCGTCGATCAGCGCGATCGGCCCGTGCTTGAGCTCGCCGGCGGCGTAGCCCTCGGCATGGATGTAGGAGATTTCCTTCAGCTTCAGCGCGCCTTCCAGCGCCAGCGGATAGCTGGTGCCGCGGCCGAGATAGAGCACGTCGCGCGACTTCGAGATCTCGCGCGCCAGCTTCTCGATCTGCAGCTCTGAGGTGAGCGCCTCCGACATCAGCCGCGGAATTTCAACAAGGCCGTGCACCAGCTTGGCCTCGTCGGCCTCGGAGAGCTCGCCGCGCGCCTTGCCGGCGGCAACCGCGAGCGAGGCCAGCACCATCAGCTGGCAGGTGAACGCCTTGGTCGAGGCAACGCCGATCTCGGGACCGGCGAGCGTCTGCAGCACCGTCTCGCTCTCGCGCGCGATCGTCGAGGTCGGCACGTTGACCACCGAGAGCGTGTGCGCCCCCTGCGACTTGGCGTAGCGCAGCGCCGCCAGCGTGTCGGCGGTCTCGCCGGACTGCGAGATGAAGATCGCAAGGTCGCCCTTGCGCAACGGCGCCTCGCGGTAGCGGAATTCGGAGGCGACATCGAGCTCGACCGGAACGCGCGCCAGCCGCTCCAGCCAGTATTTCGCGACGAAGCCGGCATAGCTCGCGGTGCCGCAGGCCGTGATCGAGATGCGCTGGATATCCTTGAAATCGAACGGCAGCTTGACCGGCAGGGCGACGCGCTCGGTCGCCATGTCGACGTAGCGCGCGAGCGTGTGCCCGACCACTTCGGGCTGCTCGTGGATCTCCTTCGCCATGAAGTGGCGATAATTCGCCTTGTCGACCAAAGCAGTCGCAGTCGTGTGCTTGATCGCCTCGCGATGGACGATGGCGTTGTCCTTGTCGAAGATCGTGGCGCCCTTGCGGGTCAGCACCACCCAGTCGCCGTCCTCGAGATAGCTGATCGTATCGGTGAACGGTCCGAGCGCGATCGCGTCCGAGCCGAGATACATCTCGCCCTCGCCATGGCCGACCGCGAGCGGCGGGCCGTTGCGGGCGCCGATCATCAGATCGTCCTGGCCGGCGAAGATGAAGCCGAGTGCAAACGCGCCGCGCAGCTGCGACAGCACCGCCCTCACCGCCTCGACCGGCGCGACGCCGCCCTTGAGCAGATCGTCGACCAGATGCACCACGACCTCGGTGTCGGTCTCGGTCGAGAACACTGCGCCCTTGTGCTCGAGCTGCTCGCGCAGCTCGCGGAAATTCTCGATGATGCCGTTATGCACCACGGCGACGCGTCCCGTGGCGTGCGGATGCGCGTTGTTCTCGGTCGGCCTGCCGTGGGTGGCCCAGCGGGTGTGGCCGATGCCGGTGTGGCCGCCGAGCGGCTTGGCCTGCAGCCGGGTCTCGAGGTTCTTCAGCTTGCCCTCGGCGCGGCGCCGCGCCAGCGAGCCGTTCTCCAGCGTGGCGACACCGGCCGAATCGTAGCCGCGATACTCCAGCCGCTTCAGCGAATCCACCAATTGCTCCGCGACCGGAGCGCGTCCAAGAATGCCGACGATGCCGCACATGCGGTTCAATGTCCCCAAAAATCGCCGAAAATTTGCCAAAGCGGCGACACGGTCCCTTAACGGGAATCGCCGGCCGCAAGATACTCAATAATTATTGCCGATTGCGACAGTCTTAAGCGGCAA
>DASVOL010000418.1:0-3978 GCA_036383375.1 Bradyrhizobium sp.
CGGCATCGCCGCGAGGTTCGCCAGCAGCCCGTAAGGCGTCACGCGATGGAAATGAAACGCGGCGTAGGGCGTCGTCGCAAGCCCCGCCACCAGCGAGGCCAGCATCAGCATCGTGAGCTCACGGCCGCCCCACAGCGCAACCCGTGCGGTTGCCGAATGATCGGGCGACGCCAGCAGGTTCGGCAGCCCGATCTGCACCAGCGCCACCAGTCCGAGGGTCGCCGCAAACGACATCTGGAAGCTCGGATGCACCAGCGCTTCCGGCGCGATCGCGAGCACGATCAGCGCCGCCACCGCCAGCGTGCGGAAGGTGATCGCGCGGCGGTCGACGATCACGGCGATCAGCACCACGGCGGTCATGAAGAACGAGCGCTGGGTCGCGACCTCCGCCCCCGACAGCAGAAGGTAGAACGCCGCGGCGACAAGCGCGGCCGCCGCCGCCCATTTCTTGATCGGGTGTCCGGCCGTCAGCGCCGGAAACAGCGCAAGCAGCGCGCGGATCGTGAAGAACACGACGCCCGCGACCACGGCCATGTGGTAGCCGGAGATCGACAGCACATGGCCGAGCCCCGAGATGAACATCGCGTCGTTGACCGGTGTGGTGATCGCATCGCGCCGGCCGGTCAGCAGCGCCGTCGCGATCGCGCGCTGGTCGCCGTCCAGCGTGGTACGGATCCGCGCGTCGATGGCGTCGCGCAGCCACTGCATGAAGGCGGCATAACGCAGCGCGAGGCCGCCGCTCGCCGGCGGCTCCCTGGTCTTGACCGCGCCCATCGCGAAGCCGGATGCGCCGATACCCTGGAAATAGAGATCGCGGCCGAAATCATAGGAGCCCGGACGCTGCGGTCCGAGCGGCGGCATCAGCCGCGCCTTCAATTCGACGAAGCTGCCGACCTCAGGAGCGGTGCCCTTCTTCACCGAGAGCCTGACACGCTCGAGTTTTGGCACCTCGCGTTGGCTTTCCATCGTGACGACGCGCAGCACGAAGCGGTCGGTTTTCTCCCTGACGTCGCGTGTCTCGACGAAGCCGGTCAGCGCCACGGAGTATATCGGCCGCGCCAGGACGCCATGGGCGATCCGCGCGGTCTTCCACGTCGCCGTCGCAAAGCCCGCCGCGACCGCGGCCAGCATCACCGCGGCGGCAAACACCCGGCGCCGCCGCAGCAGCAGCGCCAGCAGGCAGAGCGCGATCGCGACTGACGCCGCGACGGACAACACCGGCTCGTGCTCAGCCGCGAAATAGAACGCAATCCCGGTGCCGAATGCCACCGGCACCCAGGGCAGCAGCCGCCCAGCGCCCGCCTCCGCACGCGCCCATTGCCGCAATGTCTCGACGAGCGGCCGCCAGATGCTGGCGCGCACCGGAATGTAGCCACCGACCGGCGCAGCCGCGCGCGGCGGCCAAGTCCCCGCGTAGCCGCGTCTGCCGCCCGGCGTCGTGCCCTGCTCCGCCATTCCGCTTGCGATCCCTGCCGGGCCGCAAAGCTAGCGGAAGCCCCCGCTGGCCGCCTAGCGGAACACAACCGGAACACGAAGGTATCCGGCAACACCAGCCGCGGCTGCTACGGGTCCCATGAAAGCGGGCCGCGGCCGGGGCTTGCGGGGGGCGCGCTGCATGATTTCGGAATAATGGAAAAATATCGCTGAGTTGCCCGACGTGTCAAGCCGCCGTGTCGAACGCCGGCGGCCGCCGGCTACTTTGCATGGGGTTGTTTTCGATATTTCGGCAGGTGCTAGATCAATGGCGTCTGCGACGAGACGTGATGGCAGGCGATCTTCCAGTCGCCGTCCTCCCGCGTGATCACCCAGGTGATCTTGACGGCGAGCGAAGGCGCATCGCCGTCGAGAAAGAACGAGGCGATCGCAGCCATGTTGACGAGATCGGCGTTCACCCGTTCGGTCGTGACGTCGCTGAACTGGACGCGCGGCGCCTGCCAGCGCGGCAGGCCATTGAAGTAGGCTTTGACGCCGTCGCGGCCGCGATAGAGCGTCGGGTTCGAGCCGAAGAAGAATGCGTGCTGCGAGTAGAGCGCAGCAAGCGTAGCCGCATCGAGCTTGCCGAAGCCTGTGGACCATCTTGCGATGATAGCGGAGGCGATCTCGTCGGCTTCATCAGGCATCGATCGCCTCCGTCCCTCGTCCGCGCCGGATTGCGCTAAGCCTTGCCGCCGACTTCCTTGGCGAAAGTGTCGCGCAGGCCGATGGTGCGGTTGAACACCAGCCGGTCCGGCGTCGAATCCGCATCGCGCACGAAATAGCCCTGCCGCTCGAACTGCATCGCCTCTGGCGAATTGCTCTCGGCGATCGCAGGCTCGACCCGCGCATCGCTCAGCACTTCCAGCGACTGCGGGTTGAGGTCGGCGGCGAAATCGGCGGCGTTCGGGCTCGGGTTGGCGAACAGCTGATTGTAGATGCGGATCTCAGCCGGCTTCGACTGCGCCGCCGGCAACCAGTGCATCGTCGCCTTCACCTTGCGGCCGTCGGGCGCGTTGCCGCCCTTGGTGGCGGGATCATAGGTGGCGCGAAGCTCGACGATCTCGCCGGCGTCGTTCTTCACGACGCCCGTGCACTTGATAAAGTAAGCATAGCGCAGCCGCACCTCATTGCCAGGCGAGAGGCGGAAGAACTTCTTCGGCGGGTTCTCCATGAAGTCGTCGCGCTCGATATAGAGCTCGCGGCCGAAGGCGATCTTGCGGGTGCCGGCTTCCGGATTGTCGGGATGGTTGATCGCCTCGATCTCCTCGACCTGGCCTTCCGGATAGTTCTCGATCACGACCTTCAGCGGCCGCAGCACCGCCATGCGGCGCAGCGACGTACGGTTCAGCTCCTCGCGGATGCAGAACTCGAGCATGCCGACATCGACCACGCTGTTGGCCTTGGCGACACCGATGCGCTTGATGAACTCGCGCACCGCCGCCGGCGGCACGCCGCGCCGCTTCAGGCCGGCGACGGTCGGCATCCGCGGATCGTCCCAGCCCGCGACGTGGCCCTCACGGACGAGCTGCGTCAGCACGCGTTTGGACAACAGCGTGTAGGTCAGATTGAGCCGCGCCATTTCGTACTGACGCGGTTTCGAGGGCACCGGCAGCTTGTCGAGCAGCCACTCATAGAGCGGGCGGTGATCCTCGAACTCCAGCGTACAGATCGAATGGGTGATGCCCTCGATCGCGTCGGACTGGCCGTGCGCGTAGTCGTAGCTCGGATAGATCGACCATTTGTCGCCGGTGCGCGGATGGTGGGCGTGCAGGATGCGATACAGCACGGGATCGCGCAGGTTGATGTTGCCGGCGGCCATGTCGATCTTGGCGCGCAGCACCCGGGCGCCGTTCGCGAACTCGCCGGCCTTCATGCGGCGGAACAAATCGAGGTTCTCCTCGACTGTGCGGTCGCGGAACGGCGAGTTCTTGCCGGGCTCGGTCAGCGTGCCGCGGGACGTGCGGATCTCCTCCTGCGACTGATCGTCGACATAGGCATGGCCCGCCTTGATCAGGCCCTCGGCCCAATCGTACAGGCGCTCGAAATAGTCCGACGCGAAGAAGAGGTTTTTGCCCCAATCGTAGCCGAGCCAATGCACGTCGGCCTGGATGGAGTCGATGTACTCCTGCTCCTCCTTGGTCGGATTGGTGTCGTCGAAGCGCAGATTGCACTGGCCGCCGAATTCCTGCGCGATGCCGAAATTCAGGGCGATCGACTTGGCGTGGCCGATATGCAGGTAGCCGTTCGGCTCCGGCGGGAAGCGGGTCACGATCCGGCTGTGCTTGTGGGAGGAGAGATCGGCCTGGACGATGTCGCGGATGAAGTCGCGCCCTGCCTCTGCCGTCGTGTCAGTCGTCATCAAAGGGTTCCCTGGAGGATTAAGCTTAACCTTCTGCCAAATTCGCGCCGTCCGGCCAAGCCTGCTTTCAGAGCCTGGTTTCGGAGCCTGGTTTGGCCGGCAAAAGGTCAACCAAGGCTTTAGTTATGTCCGGTTCCTGCTAT
>DASVOL010000419.1:0-8513 GCA_036383375.1 Bradyrhizobium sp.
GACAGGCTGGTCGAGGAGAACGGATCGACGGTGACGAAATCGACGGCGCCGGCCATCGTCGTCTTCAGGCTGTCGAGGGGGAAGCGCGTCACGGTCTTGATACCGGACTCGCCCGCGCTGAGGCGCTTCCAATTGTCGGTCTTGCCGCCGCCGAGCGACGTCACGATTCCCATGCCGGTCACGACGACGATCGGTCGGCCGAATTTATCGCGTGGTGCTGTCATGGTGTCCCCGTCGGTGCTTGCGCCGAATTACTTGACGGCCTCGACCAGTGCCATGCCTTCGCCCTGCCAGTGGCCGACCCCCAACACGACAATCTGGGTTGGCGCCCCGGTCTTTTCAACCTCCAGCCCGGTCGGGTCGTTGGCCGGATAGAGGGCGCCGCGGGAAATCGACAGCGCAGCCAGCGCGAGACCGAGCGGGAACTGCGCCTCCATGGTGTGCCCGAAGGTCGTTCCGGTGGCGCGCACGGCAAGGCCGGGATGCTGCCCGAGGAATTCGCGCTCCTCAGCGGTCGCGGGCTCGGCGCCGGTCGCGCCCGTGATCAGCATGGCGTTGTCGTTGCTGACCCCGAGCTGCGGCCACATCGCCTGCAGCGACCTGGTCACTGCGCCGGGCTGCTTGCGCTTGGCAAGATCGGCGACCACCTTGGTCAACCTGGCGTACGGCTTGGCGCCGCGTGCCTCGGCGTGCTCGCGCGATTCCATCACCAGGAAGGCGCCGGCAGAGCCGATGGCGAAGCCCGGGTTGTTCCGGCGCGCCCAGACTGACGCGTATTGATCCTTGAGGGCGAAGTCGCCGAACGAATAGAGCATCAAGAGGTCGCCGCGATCGCCATTATGGGCCGCGCCGACCAGCGCGATGTCGCTCTGTCCGGCCCCGATGCGTGCGACGGCGATCCGCGCGGCGTCGATGCTCGAGGCTTCCTCGCCCATGAAGGTGCGCGACGTCCCGCACACGCCGTGAACGATTGCGATGTTGCCGGCGAGCAGGTTGGAGAGCTGCGCCAGGAACAGCGTCGGGCGCAGCTCGTTCATCAGCTTTTCGTTGAGGACGGCAGGCGGCAGCTTGCCCTGCGCGTCGGCGTTCATGATCGCCATATCGACATTGAGGTCGCGCTCGCCGCCGCCGGCTGCGATGATCATGTCCATCCGCGACAGGATCTCCTGATTGCCTTTGACGCCGGCGGAATCGAGCGCCAGCCCCGCGGCGTAGGTGCCGATCCGCTGCCACGTCTCCATCTGACGCTGATCGCCCTTCTTAGGGATCTGCGCGTCGAAGCTGACGGGGGCGATCGGATGGATCACGTAGGGCGCGAGACGCTTCTCGTCGGCATTGACGCGCCTTTCGCCGAGCGCCTCCCAATGCGCATCCAGCCCCTCGCCGAGCGAGGAGAGCAGGCCGACGCCGGTGATCCAGACTTCCTTCTCAGCCATTACAAATTGCCTGCAGCGGAAACCCGATCTTGTTGGCGAGCGCATCCATGTGCACGCGCAAGTCCGGGCTGGGGAAGGGGATATGACGGAAGGTCAGCTCGGCGTTGCACTTGAGCTCCTTGCCGACGCGGACCTTCGCCGAGGTCACGGTGAAGCCTGAACCTTCGTGTTCGATCTTGGCTTCGATCGTCAGCGTCGAGCCGGGGCTGACGAAGCCACGCATCTTGGCTTCCTTGACCATGGCGAGGAAGGGCATGCGCTCGAACTTGGTCAGACCGAGGATCAGCCAGCCCGAGCTCTGGGCCATTGCTTCGGTGAGCAGCACGCCGGGCATGATCGGGTAGCCAGGGAAGTGCCCCGCGAACACCGAATGGCTGTCCGGCGGGACATCCGCCTCGACGACAATGGTCTTTGCGTCGAGGTTGAGGTCGACGATCCGATCGATCAGCTGAAAAGTTTCAAGCTGCATGACGGGCGATTACGAGGCCGAGCCCGCGCCCGCGTTCTTGGCCGCAACCAGCTCGTCGATGCGGTCGGCGAGATTCTGCAACACGAAGTACTGCTCCGTCGTGGCCTTGCCGTCGTTGACCTCCTGGGTCCACTTCTCGAGCGGCATCTTGATCCCGAAGGCCTTGTCGATGGCAAAGGCGATGTCGAGGAAGTCGAGGCTGTCGATTCCCAGATCGTCGATCGCGTGGCTCTCCGGCTTGATCGTATCGCGCGGGATGTCGCAGGTCTCCGCGATAATGTTGGCGATCTGCTCGAATGTGGAGGACATCATTAAGCCTTTGATATATTGAAGGTAATTCCGGGTCGGCTCGGAGGAGGCGGGCGCGGTGCCCCGGATTGCCTGATTGCTGCTGCCGGAGTCGTGTGCCCGTATATCGGAGCAGGGCCGTTAGTTCAATGGAGCTTGGCCGGCCCGGCAAGGACGGTTTTTGGGTACGGTTCCGGCCTGCCTAGCTGCGCGGCATCACCGTAATCTTCGCGCAATCCCGGCGTCCCATCAGCACGCAATCCTGGGTCTTGCGCAAATCGGCGATGCTCATCGCGAGCCAGATACCGATCGCGGTGAGCGCCACGGTGAAGGCGAAGGCGGCAATGTTGGCAAGCATGCGCTGGCGGAAATCGTCCGGCTCCTCGCGCGGCTTCTCATAGCGGGAGAGGTCGTTGGCGACGGAAACGGGAGCGACGGAAGCCGCGCGGGTCGATCGGACCGGCTCCTCGCGCTTGCCGGGCGGCTGCGCCGAGGTACGCGGCCGGAATTTCAGCACCACGTGCTCGTCATCCGAGGAAATTGGCCGCTGCGTCTTCACTGTTGTCAGTCCGGTCGCGTCGCCGCTTATGTTTAGCATGTTCGCTGCGCTTCACACCTAAAATCTTGATGCGCGCAGAGGTGGTATTTATCCTTCGATGGTCTCGTGGAACCGACTGTAGTCGATCCGCAGTCGGCCGTCGTCGGTCGCCTGCAGGATCTCGGCATAGCGATGGCCGAAGCGGATGTCGGAATGTTCGTACGATTTTCGCGCATGCACAGTTTGCGCTGCAACGTCGTCAAGGCCCGACACGAACAGGCCGAGCCCGGCATTGACGGCGTCAAGCTCCGCGGCGTCGAGGCCGTAGAGCGGGCTGTGCTGGTCGATCACATGAAACAGGGTCCAGCTCAGCGCCAGCGCCGGGCTCTCGCTGCGCAGGAGCGGCAGTTCGTAGAACCGGCGGTAGGGCATGCCTTCCTTGCTGACGCCGTTCTTGAACAGCCACAGCCGCGCGGTGGCGTTGGCGATGATGTTGTGCCGCTCGTTGGCGAGGCGGATCATCAACGTGAGCTGGCCCTCATGGTCCGAGATCACGGGATTGTCGGCGAACAGCAGGCGCGCGCTCGGCCGCGAGAAGCGAGCGAAGATCAGCCCGGTCATCAGCGACATCGAGAAGATGCCGGTGAAGAGTTCGATGGTGGCGATGAAGTGCCCGTAGTGCGTCTGCGGGTGCATGTCGCCATAGCCCGCGGTCGAAAGCGTCTCGATGCTGAAATAGAGGTAGTCGACGTATTGGCCGTCAGGCACGTTGGCGATCGGATGGTCGCCGAGCCAATACAACAAGGCGAAGACGGCGTTGAAGCTGATGAACACCATTGCTGCACCGCCGATAAAGGCGGGCCAGGATGCCGTCATGCAGCGATGGCTGATGTCTGCCCAGAAACTGAGCTCCAGCCCCTCGGTCACGACCTCGCGGTTGCCGAGACGGAACGTGCGCGCCTTCGCGCGTTCGCTTGCTCTCAATGCCATTCGGCCGAACCGGCTCTTCCGCCTGCCTGCGTCATCATGTCATAATGGAACCCATTCCGGAGTGCCGGTCAAACGGGAGTACAAAACCATGGCCCATACGCGCGAGCCTTACGTCAAACCGGTCCCGATCCTGTCGCTGCGACCGACCCAGATGACTGTCGGCATGCACGAGGTGAAGGAGAAGCGGAAGCGCTGGCGCGAGCACAGCTCGAGCAAGAAGCGCGCCGAACTGCTGGGCAAGCACATGATCCCGGTCGTCCACGGTCCCGACGATCGCTACTACGTGGTCGACCACCATCACATGGCGCGCGCGCTGCACGAGGAGGGCGTCAAGGACATTCTGGTCACGGTGATCGGCGACCTCACGATGGTCGAACGCGATGTGTTCTGGGGTGTGATGGACAACAAGCGCTGGGTCTATCCCTATAATTCAAAGGGCGACCGCTGCCATTTCAGGGACATTCCGAAGTCGATCAAGGATCTCAAGGACGATCCGTTCCGCAGCCTCGCCGGCGAAATGCGCCGGGCCGGCGGTTTCGCCAAGGACACGACGCCATTCAGCGAATTCCTGTGGGCCGATTTCCTGCGCCGCCACATCCCGCGCAAGACGGTGGAGAACAATTTCGACAAGGCGCTGGAGAAGGGCTTGGCGCTCGGCCGCGGCAAGGAGGCGGTCTATTTGCCCGGGTGGTGCGGGCCGGCATCTGACGACTGACCGGGCGCGGCCTCCGGTCTGTGCTGGTCCTCCTTGCCGCCGAGCGCGTGGTGCAGCCACCGCTCGGTCCGCTTGCCGAAGGTCAGCAACAGGAACGCCAGCACCAGCGCGGTGACGACGATCGGCCAATGTCCCGCGCCGCAGACGATCCCGACGCATGCGGCGAAGAACGCGCATGCGGCGCTGGTCAGGCCGTGGATGTGATAGCGGTCGCCCCGTCGGACGATCACGCCGGCGCCGAGAAAGCCGATTCCGGTCAGCACACCCTGGATCACGCGGCTCACCGCATCGGTGAATTTCCCGGGATCGACCGCATGCAAGGCCAGCAGCACGACCGTGGCCGTGGAAAGGCTGACGAGGCCCAGCGTCTTCAGCCCGATCGGCTTGCCGCGCAGGTCGCGGTCGAGCCCGATCGCGCTGCCGGCAAGGGTGGCCGCGCCGAGACGCAGGATGATCTCGCTCCAGTCCACCAAGGCGTCCTCTATTTCGGCTGCCGGCCGAGCATGTAGAACTCGGCGTTCGGCCGCATGCCGGTGACGTTCGCCAGCCGGTTCGACAGCGCGAAGAAGGCCGCGACCGCGGCGATATCCCAGACGTCGTCGTCGCTGAAGCCGTGGGTCGCGAGCGCGGCGAAGTCCGTCTCCGAGACCTCCTCGGCCGCGCGGCTGACCTTCATCGCGAAGTCGAGCATTGCGCGCTGCCGCGGCGTGATGTCGGCCTTGCGGTAGTTGATCGCGATCTGGTCGGCGATCTCGGGGTTCTTGGCGCGGATGCGCAGGATCGCGCCATGGGCGATCACGCAATACTGGCACTGGTTGGCGGCGCTGGTCGCCACCACGATCATCTCGCGCTCGGCCTTGGAGAGGCCGGAGTCCTTTTCCATCAACGCGTCGTGATAGGCAAAGAAGGCGCGAAACTCGTCGGGGCGGTAGGCCAGCGTGAGGAATACGTTCGGCACGAAGCCGGACTTCTCCTGCACCGCCAGGATGCGGGTGCGGATATCCTCGGGGAGCTTGTCGAGAGCGGGCGTCGGGAAGCGTTTTGCGGTCGGCTGCGTCATGAGATGGTTCCGGCGTGCCGCGGGGGGCGGCGTCACGCGAAACCATAGTGGATGACGGCTTGGGCGCAAGGCGCATCGGCGCCCTGCCATAATGACGTCAGCGCAGCGGCTTCTTCAGGAGCGAGAAGCGATCCGGATCGAGGCCCAGCGACGGCTGCAGCATCGGCGCCTCGGCGGGCGCCATGGTGCGCGGCGCCTGCGTCGGCGGGTTGAAGTTGGCGTCGCCGCTCGGCGAATCGCGATGCGAGGTGGCGCCGCGCCAGCGCTCCAGCACGGCGCTGACGAAATGCATGTCATGGCCGGCGGTGACCGACGGCACCGTTGCGATGGTGGCCTCGCCGCGCGGCAACTGGTGCGGCGGCACCTCCTTGAAGCGCAGCCGGGTCGGCAGCGCCACGCCTTCGCCGAACGCCAGCACTTCGCGGGTGCCGAGCGAAGGCACGAACGACAGCAGGTTGGCGGCGGCGTCCGACACCGCGGAGCGCAGCAGCGCCTGGTCGCGATCGTTGGCAAGCCGCATCGTGAACAGCGTGTTGCACTGGGAGATGATGGTCGCGTCGAGCTCGGCCGGACGCTGAGTGATCAGGCCGAGATAGACGCCGTATTTGCGGCCTTCCTTGGCGATCCGCGACACCGCCTTGCGGGTCGGCCCGAAGCCGATGTTGCGGTCCGCGGAGGCGTAGCGGTGCGCTTCCTCGCAGACGAACAGCATCGGCGAGACGCCGTCGCTCCACAGCCCGAAATCGAATGCCATGCGGCACAGCACCGACACCACGGAATCGACGACTTCGGCCGGGAAGCCGGCGAGCTGCATGATGGTCATCGGCTTGCCGTTGGCGGGCAGGCGGAACAGATGGCTGATCACCTCGGCCATGGTATCGCCGCCGACATTGGCATTGTCGAACATGAAGGCGTAGCGCGGATCGTTGCGCACCGCGTCGATGCGCGAGATCAGCTTGTGATAGATGATGCGCGAGGAGCGGTTCTCGAGCTTGCCCATGCGCTCGTCGATCAGCGAGATCAGGTCGACGAGGCGGTAGGGCACCGGCGTATCGACGGTGTAGCCGACCTGCTTGGGGTCGACCCGCTTCAGCCCGAGACCGACCCGGTCGGAGTTCTGGTACTGGGTGTAGATGCCCTTCGCCATCGGGATCACTTCGGCGAGGATGTCGAGCTCTTCGGGCACGCCCGGCCGGCCGCCGAACAGCACGTCGACGATCTCTTCGAAGTTGAACAGCCAGAACGGCAGCTTCAGGTTTCGCGGGTTGAGCACCTGCGCGCGCTCGCCGAAGCAGCGGCCGTATTCGTTGTGCACGTCGAGCAGGAAGATGCGCAGGTTCGGCCGCGACTTCAGGATCTCGTTGAGCAGCAGCGACACGCCGGTGGATTTGCCGACGCCGGTCGAGCCGAGCACCGCGAAGTGCTTGGACAGCATCTCCTCGACGTCGACATAGGCGATCACCGAACGATCCTGCTGCAGCGTGCCGACATTGATCTGGTCCGAGCCGCTCGGCGCATAGACCGTGCGCAGCTCCTGGTTCGTGATCAGATCGGTGCTGTCGCCGATGGTCGGATAGTGCGTGACACCGCGCTGGAATTTCGGGCGGTCGCCGCCGAGGATTTCGCCGAGCAGGTCGACCGAGGCGGTCGCCATGTATTCGTCGGACGCCGCCAGGTTCTCGCACGACACTTCGGTGATCATGGCGACGATGACCGAGCTCGCGCAGCGGATACTGACGAACCGGCCGACGGTCGCGCGCATTTCTGACAGCTGCATCTGGCCGCCAACCAGCAGCCCGACCCGGGCCTGCGAGCCGCGCACAGAGATCACACGTCCAAAGGATGTCACAGTTCCAGCCTGGCTCGTTGGCAAAATCTAAATGTCCGGACCAATATGCGCGACCGGGTTTGGAAAAACCGTTAAATCGCCGGGGTTGCACATCGGCTAAATCTACACCTTCCCGGTGACGATTTGTTTCTATCGTGCCGCGAGATTGCGCGTCGTCGCGTGCATCGGCGGCGAAATCGTCGCTTTCCGGCACAGCCGGGCTGGTTTCGCGGTTTTTCCGTTAAGGCGGGATTCACCATCTCCGCGGAGGGCATCGGCGGCCCCGTAGGTTTACGGGAGTTTCGGCGCGATGTGTTACGTTCGGTCTCCAGGTATCGTGTAACCGATTGCTAACCGCGAGTTGTAACGACCTTTCCATCAGTGCTGCGTAACGATGCCGCGCTCGGGAGAGATCAGCGTGCGCATCGAACACCGCAATTCATCGTCAGGAAATGTCGACGCCGGCTCGACCAAGGGGCTGGCGTTCTGTGCCGGCATGCTGGTCGGCAGCCTGCTCGGAAGCGTGACCGCGCAATGGAGCGAGCGCGAAGGCCTGCTGATGGCGGCCTTTGCGATCATGGCCGTGATCGTCTTCCTGCTGCTGAAGCGGCATGAAATCTCCGACGCGCGGCTCGCCACCGAACGTCGCAATCTCACGACCGCCGTGGACAATATTCCGCAGGGGCTCGTGCTCTACGACGCGTCGGCGCGCATCATCATCTGCAACCGGCCCTACATTGAGATGTTCGGGCTCTCGCCTGATGTCGCGAAGCCCGGCTGCACCATGCAGCGGCTGATCGCGCACCGGCAGGAGACCGGCTCGTTCGACGGCGACGTCGACGCGTTCTGCGATGCCATCATCCGCAACGTGAAGCTCGGCAAGGCGACGCGTCAGCTGACCGAGGCGCCGGGCGGGCGGGCGATCGAGATCGTCAACCA
The DNA here is from genome assembly GCA_036383375.1 of Bradyrhizobium sp. Classification (GTDB taxonomy): domain Bacteria; phylum Pseudomonadota; class Alphaproteobacteria; order Rhizobiales; family Xanthobacteraceae; genus Bradyrhizobium. The sequence continues at coordinate 8,264 of DASVOL010000419.1, forward strand.
GCCGCTGCCGGAGGGCGGATGGGTGGCGACCATCGAGGACGTCACCGAGCGGACGCGCACCGAGAACAAGATCGCGCATATGGCGCACTATGATGCGCTGACCGATCTGCCCAACCGCCTGCTGTTCCGTCAGCGCCTCGAGCAGGCGTTGAACGCGATCCGGCCGGACGAGCAGCTCGCGGTGATGTATATCGACATCGATGAGTTCAAGAGCGTCAACGACGCGCTCGGCCATCAGATCGGCGACGAA
>DASVOL010000420.1:0-5029 GCA_036383375.1 Bradyrhizobium sp.
TGGGAGAACCATCCCGGCCACGACCAGGTCGTGGAGGTGGCCCCCGGCGTGCTGTGGGCGCGGCTGAAGCTGCCGTTCCGCCTCAACCATGTGAACATCTATCTGCTCGCCGACGGCGACGGCTGGACCATGGTGGATGCCGGCTTCGGCAATGAGGAATCGATCGCGGCCTGGACCACGCTGTTCGAGGGACCGCTGAGGCACGTCAAGGTCAAGCGGCTGATCGTGACGCATTCGCACCCGGACCATGTCGGTCTCGCCGGCTGGATCACCGAGCGCTTCGACTGCCCGCTATACATGTCGCAGGTCGAATACCTGCAGTCGGTCTATCACCAGAACCGCGGCACCGAAGAGCGGCGCAACGCGCAGCGGCTGTTCTTCCGCCGCCACGGCATGGACGAGGACCTGACCGAGAAGTTGCTCGGCCGCGGCCAGGATTACCTGAAGCGCGTGTCGGTGCTGCCGCCGTCCTATCACCGCCTCACGCATGGCGACGAGGTCGTGATCGGGACGCGGCGCTTCAAGGTGATCACCGGCGGCGGGCATGCGCTCGACCAGGTGATGCTGTATTGCGCGGCCGACAAGCTGTTCCTGTCCGCCGACCAGGTGCTGAGCAAGATCTCGCCCAATGTCAGCGTCTGGGCGGTCGAGCCCGAGCAGAACTCGCTCGGCGAATATCTGGCCTCGCTGGCCAGCCTGACCACCACCCTGCCCTATGACGTGATGGTGCTGCCCGGCCATGGCGTGCCGTTCTACGGGCTGAAGACCCGGATCAAGCAGCTCGCCGATCACCATGAGGAGCGCTGCCGGCTGATCGCCGAGGCCTGCCGCGAGGTGCCGAAGACCTCCAAGGAACTGGTCCCGGTGGTGTTCCACAAGCACGTGCTGGACGAGCACCAGATGGGCTTTGCCGCCGGCGAGCTGGTCGCCCATGTCAATTACATGCTGGTCGAGGGCCGCCTGACGGCCGAGATGCACGACGACGGCATGCTGCGCTTCAAAACGACTTGAGCGCCGGGCCGGGCGGCAAGGCATCGCCCGGCGATTTGACCGAAATCAAGCCGGACAGACCCCAGCTAGGGCAATTTGCCCAACTGCGGCGCATGCCCGAATGTGGGCCAATGCATGGACATTAGAGCTGGAAAAGCTCTAAGAAGAAGCAGGTTTTCCGGTCAGGTTCCGCTTTCTGGGTTCGCCGATGAATTACAGCCAGTTTTTCCAAACCGCCCTCAACCGCCTGCATGACGAGCGGCGCTACCGGGTGTTCGCCGACCTCGAGCGGATCGCGGGACGCTTCCCGCACGCGACTTGGCATTCGCCGAAGGGCAGCCGCAACGTCGTGATCTGGTGCTCCAACGACTATCTCGGCATGGGCCAGCACCCCAAGGTGGTCGGCGCCATGGTCGAGACCGCGACCCGGGTCGGCACCGGCGCCGGCGGCACCCGCAACATCGCGGGCACCCACCATCCGCTGGTGCAGCTCGAGGCCGAGCTCGCCGACCTCCACGGCAAGGAAGCCTCGCTGCTGTTCACCTCGGGCTATGTCTCGAACCAGACCGGCATCTCGACGCTCGCCAAGCTCATTCCGAATTGCCTGATCCTGTCGGATGCGCTGAACCACAATTCGATGATCGAAGGCGTGCGCCAGGCCGGCTGCGAACGCCAGATCTTCCGCCACAACGACGTCGCGCATCTCGAAGAGCTGTTGATCGCCGCCGGCCCCGACCGGCCGAAGCTGATCGTCTGCGAGAGCCTTTACTCGATGGACGGCGATGTCGCGCCGCTCGGCAAGATCTGCGACCTCGCCGAGAAATACGGCGCCATGACCTATGTCGACGAGGTGCATGCGGTCGGCATGTACGGCCCGCGCGGCGGCGGCATTGCCGAGCGCGAGGGCGTGATGCACCGGATCGACGTGCTCGAGGGCACGCTGGCGAAAGCGTTCGGCTGCCTCGGCGGCTATATCGCGGGCCGCGCCGAGATCATCGATGCGGTGCGCTCCTACGCGCCGGGCTTCATCTTCACCACCGCGCTGCCGCCGGCGATCTGCTCGGCCGCCACCGCCGCGATCCGCCATCTGAAGACCTCGAACTGGGAGCGCGAGCGCCACCAGGACCGCGCCGCCCGCACCAAGGCGATCCTGACCGCGGCCGGCCTGCCTGTGATGTCGAGCGACACCCATATCGTGCCGCTGTTCGTCGGCGACCCCGAGAAGTGCAAGCGCGCCTCCGACCTGCTGCTCGAGGAGCACGGCATCTACATCCAGCCGATCAACTATCCGACGGTCGCCAAGGGCACCGAGCGGCTGCGCATTACGCCCTCGCCCTACCATGACGATGGCCTGATCGACGCGCTGGCCGAGGCCCTGCTCCAGGTCTGGGACCGGCTCGGCCTGCCGCTGCACCAGAAGTCGCTGGCCGCCGAGTAACCCTATCCTTTGCTACCCCCGAATTTGGGCCGGCCGTGCATCGCACCGCCGGCCCTTTGCGTTATAATCCTGACACCCGGCCCCTCCCGGCGGCCGGGACAGGAGATGAGCAGCGATGCTGCACGACTGGGGCGTTATCGCCACGGCGTTCGCCTACATCGGATTGTTGTTCTTCATTGCCAGCCGCGGCGACCGGATGTCGGCGGGCGCGGGCGGCCGTGCCAGCGAGTGGATCTATCCGCTGTCGCTCGCCATCTACTGCACCTCCTGGACCTTCTTCGGTTCGGTCGGCTTCGCCACCCGCACCAGCGTCGACTTCCTGGCGATCTATGTCGGCCCGATCGTGATGATCGGGCTGTGCACCCCGCTGCTCCGCCGCGTCATCGCGCTCGCCAAGTCGCAGAACATCACCTCGATCGCCGACTTCATCGCCGCGCGCTATGGCAAGAGCCAGGCTGTCGCGGCCACCGTGGCGCTGATCGCGATCATCGGCTCGGTGCCCTATATCGCGCTGCAGCTCAAGGCGATGGCCTCGTCGCTGGAGACCATCCTGAGCGAGGACCAGGCGTTCTCGAAAATCCCGATCATCGGCGACATCGCGCTGATGGTGACGCTGGCGATGGCGGTGTTCGCGGTGCTGTTCGGCACACGCCACACCGACGCGACCGAGCACCAGCACGGGCTGATCCTGGCGATCGCCGCCGAATCCATCGTCAAGCTGGTCGCCTTCATCGCCGCCGGCGCCTTCGTCACCTTCTGGATGTTCTCCCCGGTCGAGCTGTACGAGCGCGCGCTGAAGACGCCGGAGGCGGTCCGCGCGATCGAATATGTCCCGTCGATCGGCAATTTCCTGATCATGACGCTGCTGTCGTTCTGCGCGGTCATGCTGCTGCCGCGCCAGTTCCATGTCAGCGTGGTCGAGAATTCGACGCCCGGCGAAGTCACCCGGGCGCGCTGGCTGTTCCCGCTCTACCTCATCGTCATCAATATCTTCGTGATTCCGATCGCGATCGCGGGCCTCGTCATCTTCCCATTCGGCGCTGTCGATGCCGACATGTTCGTGCTGGCGCTGCCGATCGAGGGCAATTCGCAGCTGCTCAGCCTTGCTGTGTTCGTCGGCGGACTTTCGGCGGCAACCGCGATGGTGATCGTCGAATGCGTCGCGCTGTCGATCATGGTCTCCAACGACATCGTGCTGCCGCTGGTGCTGCCGCGCAGCGACGATGCCCGCGCCGGTCAGAAGGACTTTGGCGACTTCCTGCTGAAGGCGCGCCGCTTCTCGATCTTCGCCATCATGGTGATGGCGTATTTCTACTATCGCGCGCTCGGCAACACCCAGCTGGTCGCGATCGGCTTGCTGTCCTTTGCCGCAATCACCCAGCTCGCGCCGGCGTTCTTCGGCGGGCTGTTCTGGCGCCGCGCCACCGCACGCGGCGCCATGGCGGGCATGCTGGTCGGCTTCGCGATGTGGCTCTACACGCTGTTCATCCCGAGCTTCCTGGAAAACTCCACCACCGGCCTGATGCTGCTGCAGCACGGGCCGTTCGGGATCGAGGCGCTGCGGCCGCAGGCGCTGTTCGGCGCCGATTTGCCGCCGCTGCTGCACGGCGTGCTGTGGAGCCTTGCGCTCAACATCCTCACCTACGTCTTGTTCTCCCTGGCGCGCGCGCCGTCCTCGATCGAGCTGTTGCAGGCCGACGTATTCGTGCCCAACGCGCTGGCCCCGATCGCGCCGAGCTTCCGGCGCTGGCGCACCACGGTGACGGTGCAGGACATCGAGAGCACGGTGACGCAATATCTCGGTCCCGATCGCACCCGCGCAGCGTTCGCCGCGTTTGCCGTCGACCGCAACCTCGTGCTGCTGGCATCGGCGCCGGCCGATTTCGAGCTGCTGCAGCACGCCGAGCGGCTGATCGCCTCCTCGATCGGGGCGGCGTCCTCGCGCCTCGTGATGTCGCTGCTGCTGCAACGACGGACGGTGTCGGCCAAGGCCGCGCTGAAGCTGCTCGACGACTCGCACGCCGCGCTGCATTTCAACCGCGAGATATTGCAGACCGCGCTCAATCACGTGCGCCAGGGCATCGCGGTGTTCGACGCCGATCTGCAGCTGATCTGCTCCAACCGTCAGTTCTCCGAATTGCTCGCGTTGCCGCCGCATCTGGTGCAGCTCGGCATCCCCTTGCCCGAGATCCTCGAATTCATGGGCGCGATCAGTCCGCCGCCGGCCGGTGACAGCGACAACCTGCTGCAATTGCGGCTGCGCGCCTACACCACCGAGGGCGAGCCCTATCTGGAGCGCTTTACCGACCGCCATCTGGTGATCGAGGTCCGCGCCAACCGCATGCCGGGCGGCGGGCTCGTCATCACCTTCTCCGACGTCACGCCGAGCTTCGAGGCCGCGGAGGCACTGGAGCGCGCCAATGCGACGCTGGAAAAGCGCGTCCGCGACCGTACCGAGGAGCTGACGCGGCTGAACTCGGAGCTCGCGCTCGCCAAGGGCATCGCGGAGGACGCCAACGCCTCCAAGACCCGCTTCCTGGCGGCGGCCAGCCACGACATCCTGCAACCGCTCAATGCGGCGCGGCTCTACGTCACGAGCCT
>DASVOL010000421.1:0-2722 GCA_036383375.1 Bradyrhizobium sp.
CACCCCGTTCATTGTGTGGAAAGAGCCCCCACCCGTATCGCATCTGCGATGCGATACGACCTCCCCCGCAAGCGGGAGAGGTGAAGAGGGGTGCGGAGAGAGTGATGATCATCCGCCGCCGGGATTTCCTGAGAGCTTCGGCCGCCGCGACGCTTGTGGCCGGCCTGCCCCGCCTCGCGCGCAGCGCCGATACCGCCAGCGTCTACGACCTCGAACGCTTCGGCAACGCCCGCATCCTGCACATGACCGACACCCATGCGCAGCTGAGGCCGGTGTTCTTCCGCGAGCCCGGCGTCAATATCGGCGTCGGTGCGATGGCCGGCCAGCCGCCGCATCTGGTCGGCAAGGCGTTCCTCGACCGCTTCGGCATCCGGCCCGACAGCGCCGACGCCTATGCCTTTACCTGCGTCGAGTTCGAGAAGGCCGCCGTCCGCTTCGGCCGGCTCGGCGGCTTCGCCCATCTGAAGACGCTGGTCGACAAGCTGCGCGCCGATGTCGGCGAGAAGCGCTCGATCCTGCTCGACGGCGGCGACCTCTGGCAGGGCACCGGGCTCGCCAACGCGATGAACGGCGCCGACATGGTGGAAGCCGCCAATCTGCTCGGCATCGAGGCGATGACCGGGCATTGGGAATTCACCTATGGCGAACAGGTGCTGCGCGACAATCTCTCGCGCTTCAAGGGCGAGTTTCTGGCGCAGAACGTAGTCCTGACCGAGGAAGCCGCGTTCAACGACGCCAAGGCGTTCGATCCGGCCTCGGGGCGGGTGTTCAAGCCGTCCACGATCAAGGAAATCGGCGGCCATCGCGTTGCGATCATCGGCCAGGCCTTCCCCTATGTGCCGATTGCGCATCCCAAGCGCTTCACGCCGGACTGGAAGTTCGGCATCCGCGACGAGGAGCTGCAAAAGCTCGTCGACGGCCATCGCAACAACGACAAGGTCGAGGCGGTGATCCTGCTGTCGCATAACGGCATGGATGTCGACCTCAAGCTCGCGAGCCGCGTCACCGGCATCGACGTCATCCTCGGCGGCCACACCCATGACGCGATCCCGATCCCGATCACGGTGACCAATGCCGGCGGCGTGACGCTGGTGACCAATGCCGGCTCCAACGGCAAGTTCATCGGCGTGCTCGATCTCGACCTCACCAAGGGCAAGGTCGCCAATGTCCGCTACCGGCTGCTGCCGGTGTTCGCCGAGCTGCTGAAGCCCGATCCCGCGATGCAGACGCTGATCGACAAGATGCGAGATCCGCATGTCGACGAGTGGAGCGACAAGCTCGGCACGGCCGATCGCCTGCTTTACCGCCGCGGTAATTTTTCCGGCACCGCCGACCAGCTGATCTGCGATGCGCTGCTCAACGAGCTCAACGCCGAGATCGCGCTGTCGCCCGGCTTCCGCTGGGGCCTCACCACGCTCGCCGGCCAGCCGCTGACCATGGAAGACGTGCTGTCGGAAACTGCGATCACCTATCCCGAGACCTACGTCGCCACGATGACCGGCGGCCAGATCAAGGATGTGCTGGAAGACGTCTGCGACAACCTCTTCAACGTCGATCCCTATTACCAGCAGGGCGGCGACATGGTCCGCGTCGGCGGCCTCGCCTACACCTGCACGCCGGGCGAGAGCGTCGGCAAGCGCATCTCCGAGCTGAAGCTCGGCAACGGCAAGCATCTCGAAGCCGGCAAGCACTACAAGGTCGCGGGCTGGGCCTCGGTTAACCAGCAGAACGGCGCGCCGATCTGGGATGTGGTGGCCAAGCATCTGCGCTCCGGCCGGCCGCCGAACCGCGACGAACCCGGCGTGACGCTGAAAGGCGTCGAGGACAATCCGGGCATGGCGAGGCACGGATGAGGCGGCGCGCGTTCATCGCCGCGCTCGGCCTTGCCGCGATCGCGCTGGCGACGCCGCTCGCCCGCGCCCAGCTCGCGCCGTTGCAGGACAAGCCGTTTGCCGAGCACAAGGTCGTGCTGCAGCTCTCCGACAACGATCCGAAGAAGCAGGGCCTTGTCATCAGCGTCGCCAACAATCTGATGAAGCACTACGACCCCGACAAGGTCGCGGTCGAGATCGTCGCTTTCGGCCCGGGCATCGACCTGCTCAAGCCCGACAATGCCAACCGCAAGCTGGTCGAGAGCCTGGTCGCGCAGGGCGCGCGGGTCGACATCTGCCTCAACACCGTCGACACCATCGAGCGCGACACCGGCAAGCGACCGGACTACATCGCCGCCGCCACTCCCGTGCAGGTCGGCGTCGCGCAGATTTTGCTTCTCACCGAGAACGGCTACACGCTGGTCCGTCCCTAGGAGTCCTCCATGCTTCGCCGTCTCGCCGCCGCTGCCGTGCTTTCGCTTGCCTTCACGGCAAGCGCACTCGCCGCCGACAAGCCGCACCATATCGCGATCCAGGTCGACCAGAACGACCCGCAGATCATGAATCTCGCGCTCAACAACGCGACCAACGTGATCGAATATTACCGCGCCAGGAACGAGGACGTGGACATCGACATCGTCACCTACGGCCCCGGCCTGCACATGCTGCGCAGCGATACCTCACCTGTGCAGGACCGCATCCGGCGGCTCAAGGATCTCGTCTTCCCGGGCAAGATCCAGTTCTCCGCCTGCAACAACACCAGGCAGGGCATGGAGAAGGCCGAGGGCCACGCGATCTCCGTCGTCCCCGACGCCACCATCGTACCGTCCGGCGTGGTCCATCTGATGGAG
>DASVOL010000422.1:0-3094 GCA_036383375.1 Bradyrhizobium sp.
GTGAGCTATCTGCTCAGGGACGCGACCGGCGCCGCGCGCGAGCACGCGGTCGAGATGATTGTCGAGATGGTGCGCGATGTCGCAAGCCGGCCGGCCGGCTTTGAAGCGGCGTCGCTTCAGCCGCTCATGAGCGGCGTCACCTATCGGGATTTTGTCATCGATGCCTACCGGCGCGATGTCGATCGCTGGCGCGCGACGATCCGCCGGTCAAACGGCAAGAAGATCCGGATCGCGTCTCCGCCGTCGGTGCGCGACGAGGCGACGACGACGGCCGATGCGATCACGGCCGAGAAGGCCATCGAGTTCGCCAGGCGGGCGATCGATATGGGCGAGGTGCTCTGACCACACCCAAGGGTCCATTCGCCGCGAAAATCCCGGCGATGCCACCGACCCTATGCTTGGGACGCACGATGTGCTCCGATGCGGCGGCTGCGCCGGTTCCGGAACTGTCCGCGCATCTTGATCCATCGTATCCCAGCAGAGAGACGCCATGCCTTCCGAACTCCGTTCGCCCCGTCTGGCGGTCCTGATCGACGCCGACAATGCATCTGCCAGGATCGCCGATGGGCTGTTCGAGGAAATCGCCAAGATCGGCGAGGCCAGCGTGCGCCGCATCTATGGCGACTTCTCCAATCCGAGGTCGAAGGGCTGGGCCGACATTCTGTCCAAGCACGCCATCATCCCGCAGCAGCAATTCGCCTATACGACCGGCAAGAACGCATCCGACATCACCCTGGTGATCGACGCGATGGACCTGCTGCACAGCGGCCGGTTCGATGGCTTCTGCCTGGTGTCCTCGGACAGCGATTTCACCCGGCTTGCCGCCCGCATCCGCGAGCACGGCATCGACGTGTTCGGGTTCGGCGAGCAGAAGACGCCGGAGAGCTTTCGGCAGGCCTGCCGCAGGTTCGTCTATACCGAGAATTTGCGTGGCGGCGCGACGAGCAATCAGGACGCCGCGGTGCGCGCCCAGCCGTTGCAGCCGCCCGATGCTGCCACGCCCATCCTCAAGAAGGTGATCGGCCAGATGGCCAGCGAGGACGGCTGGGTGACGCTTGGCGAGGTCGGGCGGCAGCTGGCCAATCTGGCGTCGGATTTCGATCAAAGGACCTACGGCTTCCGCACCCTGAGCGAGTTGGTGCGCAGGACAAACGCGTTCGAGATCGAGCAGCCCAAGGGCGGGACGACGCGAATCCGCATCAAGCCTTCAGCTGACACCCCAGCGAAAACACCTCCAAGACGGCGAACGCCAAGACGACGAGCCGGTCAAAAGCCGCCGGAGTGAACGTCGCGCAGCGCGTTGCTGCTCTGAACCATCTCTGAATCTGAACTCACCATGAATGCCGCATCGGACATCATCCGGAGCGGCATTTGCGCTTGTGCTGGAACTGAAGCGAGTTCCTGCGGAACTGGAATTTGCGTGCAACTTGCCGCGTTGGAACTGGAACGTCTCATTCGCTGCGATGTTGAAGGGGCGTCTTATAGCTCGGAGGAGGAGAATGATGAACAAGCGTTTTGCTGTGTCCCTTGTCGCCGCTGCGTCGCTGCTCGCGTCGGGCTCGGCCTTCGCACAGTCCACGACTGCGGCGGGTGCTGCGAACGGTGCGCGGACCGGTGGCGAGATCGCGGGCCCGGTCGGCGAGATCGTCGGCGGCACGGTTGGTGCTGCGGTCGGCGCCGGCCTCGAGATTCCGAATGCGGTGATCACCTCGATCCCGCGCGACGAACCGTCGGTCGTGGTGCGCGAGCGCGTCGTGGTCGGCGAGCCGCTGCCCGACACCGTCGTGCTTCGCCCGGTGCCGCGCTACACCGAATATCGCTACGCAATCGTCAACGATCGCCGCGTGATCGTGGAGCCGCGCACCCGCCGGATCGTCAAGATCATCGATTGATCGCGCCGATATTTCTGATTGCGAAGATCCTCGCGGGCTTGTCGCCCGCGGGGATTTTCGCATGGCACGGGTCCGCTTTTTTCATGAGGCGCCTGGTTGGCCTGCCGGCCCGATCCCCTAGACTGGTCCGCAACGAGCGGACGCAGCCAGCGGCCGCCTCAAAAGCAGGGTGGAAACATGGGTCGGAAGATCGCGATCGTCGGCGCGGGTGCGGTCGGCGGCTACGCCGGTGCGCACATGGTGCAGGCGGGTGAGGACGTCACCTTCATCGATCCCTGGCCTGAGCACGTCGCGCACATGCGCAAGCACGGACTGCGCGTCACGCACGCGATGGATGTTGCCGAGTTCTCGGTGCCGGTGCGCGCGCTTGATGTCACCGACGCGCAGCAGCTGGCCAAGGAGAAGCCGGTCGACATCGCCTTCGTCTGCATGAAGTCCTACGACACCGCCTGGGCGACCATGCTGATCCGGCAATATCTGGCGGCCGACGGTTACGTCGTGTCGCTGCAGAACTGCATGAACGAGGAAACCATCGCCGGGGTCGTCGGCTGGGGCAAGACGCTCGGCTGCATCGCCAGCAGCATCACCGTCAATCTGCCCGAGCCTGGCCATATCCACCGCGGCGCCGGCAAGGGTGGGGCGGCGCACACCGTGTTTCGCGCCGGCGAGGTGCATGGCCGCATCACCGCGCGGGCGGAGGAGGTGTGCCGGCTGGTCGGGTACTCCGACAGCGCCAAGGTCACCTCTAATCTCTGGGGCGAACGCTGGTCGAAGCTGGTCGCCAACGTGATGGGCAACGGACTGTCGGCCTGCACCGGCCTGCCGGGTGGCGAGGTGCTGCAAAGCGAACCGCTGCGCCGCTTCTCGACGCGGCTCGGCAGCGAGGCGATTCGCGTCGGCCAGGCCCAGGGCTATCAGCTGGAAGAGATCCTGCACCTGCCGCCCGAGACGATCGCGCGCGCCGGCGAGGGCGACGAGGCCGCGACGCGCACCTGTGACGAGCAGCGCTTCAAGGATAGTAAGCGCACCTCATCGGCGCAGCGCCCCTCGATGGGCCAGGACATGCAGAAGGGCCGCCGCACCGAGATTGAGTTCCTCAACGGCTTCGTGGTGCGCGAGGGCGAGAAGCTTGGCCTCGCATGCAATGCCAACGCCGCGCTGACCGACATCGTCAAGCGCGTCGAACGCGGCGAACTCGCGCC
>DASVOL010000423.1:0-2626 GCA_036383375.1 Bradyrhizobium sp.
GGTCATGTCAGCCTCACGCAGCGTTTCCGGTTGATGAAAATGTCTGTTGTGCGAGCTCGGCGCGCACCGCCTCGGTGTCGGCGCCCAGCACCGGCACTGTCAGGCCTTCGCCGATGTTACTGCCGTTCCATTCGACCGGCAGCGCGGGAACGCGGAACGGCTTGCCGTCGGCGTTGACAGTGTTGACGAGTCCACCTGGACGCAACACATGCGGGTCCTGCAAAAGATCCTCCGGCCGGTTGATCGGCGAGAAGCAGATGTTGAGCGCATCGAGCCTCGCCGAGAGGTCGGCGACGTTCCAGCTTTTGATCACCTCGGCGACGCGCGGAATGATGCGGTCGCGCGCCATGATACGATCCGTGGTGGAGCGCAGCGTCGGATCGTCTGCGAACTCCTGCAAACCGAACTCGCGGCAAAAACTCTGCCAATGACCTTCGGTGACGACCCCGATGAAGATGCGGTCGCCGCCGGCGGCATCGAAGATGTCGTAGATCGGCCAGGCATGCTCGCGCTCCGGCATCGAGCGCGGCTTGCGCCCGGTCATCTCGTACTCGACCATGTGCTGGGCGACCAGGAACAGGCAGTTCTCGAACAGGCCGATGCGGATGTCGGCGCCGGTCCCATTGCCGCCCCGCTTCTGATAGAGCGCGGCGAGGATCGAGATCACGCCGAACATGCCGCCCATGATGTCGTTGGCGGAAGAGCCGACGCGCTGCGGCTTGTCGCGGGTGCCGGTCATCGCCGCGAGCCCCGACATCATCTGCACGACCTCGTCGAGCGCCGGGCGATGATCGTAGGGCCCGGAGAGAAAGCCCTTGTGGCCGGCGATGATCAGATGCGGATATTTCGCGCGCAGCTCCTCGGGCCCAAGACCCTGCTTGTCGAGCTGACCGTCGCGAAAATTCTCCAGGAACACGTCGGCGCTGGCGAGCAGCCGGTGCATCGTGTCGCGGTCCTCGGGCCTGGTGAGATCGAGCACGATGCTGCGCTTGCCGCGATTGAACAGCGGGAAGAACGAGACGCCCATGCCACCGAGCGAGCGGGTCTTGTCGCCCGCGGGTGGCTCGACCTTGATCACTTCAGCACCAAGTTGCGCCAGGATCATCCCGCAGGTCGGCCCCATCACCATGTGGGTCATCTCGACGACCCTCACGCCTTCCAGCGGCAGTCCGCTCCCGGTCATCGGTTTCTCCGTGCTCGTTGCGCTCGTTTTGAGTGGTTCGGCGCAGGTTAGGCTTCCGCACGCTATCTGAAAAATATAATCTGTCGAATAGTGCATTCGTCGTTCTAGAACGCAGAACCCCAATGGATTCGCGCCAGCTTCGCTATTTCATCGCGGTTTACGAGCAACGCAACCTGTCGCGGGCGGCGGATCAGGCCAATGTCGCGCAATCCGCGCTCAGCCACCACATCGCCAATCTCGAGGCGGAATTCTCCACGCCGCTGTTCGAGCGCAAGCCGCGCGGCATGGAACCCACCGCGGCGGGCGAGCGGCTTTACGAGCATGCCCGCATCATCCTGCGCGCGATGGCGGCGGCCGAGCGCGAGATCAAGGAAGGCGGCAGCGCAATTGCCGGCGAGATCTCGATCGGCATGGCCAATTCCGGCATGAAGGCGATCGGCGTGCCGCTGATGCGCACCGTGCTGGCGAAATATCCCAACCTGAAGCTGTCGCTGACCGAGAGTCTCTCCGGCGCGACGCTGCTGCATTTGATGAGCTCGGATGTCGACCTCGCGCTGGTCTACAATCCGCCGTCGGAAAAGGATCTGATCGCCGAGCCGGTGCTGGAGGAGCAGATGTTCTGCGTCGGCACCGAGAAGCTGATCGGCAAGAAGGGACCGATCACGTTCGACGAGGTGGCGCAGCTGCCGCTGATCCTGCTGCGGCACGGGCTGTCGGCCCGCGCTTTGCTTGACGATCCCGTGCCGCTGAAGCGGCTGGAGGCCAATGCCATCCTGCACCTCAATTCGACCAGCGGCATGATCGGCGCCTTGACCGCGGGTCTTGGCTGCACGATCGCGACGACGCACTTCGTCAGCGAGCCGTTGAAAGCACGATCGCTGGTCGCACGCGAAGTGATCGAACCCAGGCTGAGCCGCACGCTCTATCTCTGCCGCTTGCGCAACCGGCCGATGACTTATGCGATGGAAGAGATGTGCCGGCTGATCCGCTCCCTGATCGCCGAACAGGTCGGGCGCGGCGCGTGGGAGGCAACGCTGCTGATCTGAATGCATGACTCATAACAGGTTCGGCGTCGTCCCTGCCTAGTGCGCAATTGCGCACGGGAGCAGGGACCCATAACCACCGAACCTCAATATTGCGCACCAGTCGGACGACGAGTCCCTTTCACGACACCCGCTGCGGAGTATGGGTCCTTGCTTTCGCAGGGACGACAGTTGAACAAGCCGTTTGACAGGTGAATCAAATCAACCCTTCCCCGTGAGTTCGAAAATATCGAACGATCCCTTCGATATGTTCGTCTGGATTTCTGACAGCCGGCTGCCAAACATGCCTGGCCGGCACGCCTTCGCAAGAAAGGCGGCCACTGAACCATTCGGGGAGGACCATCATGAGCGCCGTCGAACTCGGCTCGGTTGCCGATCTTGCCAACACGACAAGCGGACC
>DASVOL010000424.1:0-13167 GCA_036383375.1 Bradyrhizobium sp.
CTGTGCGGCGCCTACATTCCGGACCGTGGCCGGATCAGGGATTGTATGGCCGCGCAGGTCGAGCAGCTCAGCCCGTCATGCCGCGCGGTGTTCGATGCATCGGTGCAGGCCGAGCGATCACCATCGTCGCGGCGTTGATCCGCGCCGCCGGTACCGGAATCGTGCGTCCGGGCAACAGCTCGCAGCCAACGGCGATTGCCCGAGGAGCAGCCCTCCCAAATCCGTGAAAACACCACCCTCCGTTAACCTTTGATTAACCATGCGGTCCGATTGTTAACCATTCGACAAGACAACCGAGTCAGAGGCGATGGACGCAACTCCACAGGTGGCACGTCAGCAGGTCCGCATGCGCGGCCGTTCCTACGTTGCGTTCGTTTTCTCGCCCGTCGTGCCTGTCGTGTCCTGGCTCGCCGAGATCGACGCGACGCTGGGGAAGTCACCGGGCTTCTTCACCGGCAAGCCAGTGGTGCTCGACCTCTCGGCGGTCGACCTCAGCCAGGCCGCGATCGCGCATCTGGTCGGCAGCCTCGCTGAACGCAACATCCGCATCCTCGGCATCGAGGGTGTCGACGAATCCAAGCTGGGCGCCAACCTGCCGCCGCTGCTGACCGGCGGCCGCGCCTGCGCGATCACCCATGTCGAGCCGAAGACGCCGCCTGCGCAGGAAAAGAACAAGGACAAGACCAAGCTGCCGTCGCTGCTGCTGGAGAGCCCAGTGCGTTCCGGCCAGTCGATCGTGTTTGCCGAGGGTGATGTCACCGTGCTCGGCTCGGTCGGCTCCGGCGCCGAGATCGTCGCCGGCGGCTCGATCCACATCTACGGCACGCTACGCGGCCGCGCGATGGCCGGCATCAACGGCAATTCGGCGGCGCGGATCTTCTGCCAGAAGATCGAGGCCGAACTGCTCGCCATCGACGGCTACTACCAGACCGCAGATGAAATCGCCGACAGCTTGCGCAACCGGCCCGCCCAGGCGTGGCTCGAGGGCGAAATGCTGCGCATCACAGCTTTGAACTGATCGACCACAAGGAGAGAGAGAATGGCCAAGGTATTGGTCGTGACGTCTGGGAAGGGCGGGGTCGGCAAGACGACCTCCACCGCCGCGCTTGGCGCGGCGCTCGCGCAAATGGGCCAGAACGTTGTCGTCATCGATTTCGACGTCGGCCTGCGTAACCTCGATTTGGTGATGGGCGCGGAACGGCGGGTCGTGTTCGACCTCATCAATGTGGTGCAGGGCGTCGCCAAGCTGCCGCAGGCGCTGATCCGCGACAAGCGGCTGGAGAATCTCTGGCTGCTGCCGGCGTCGCAGACCCGCGACAAGGATGCGCTGACCGAAGAAGGCGTCAAGCGCGTGATCGCCGATCTCAAGACCAAGTTCGACTGGATCCTGTGTGACAGCCCGGCCGGCATCGAACGCGGCGCGACGCTGGCGATGCGCTATGCCGACGAGGCCATCATCGTCACCAATCCCGAAGTGTCGTCGGTACGCGATTCCGACCGCATCATCGGCATGCTGGATTCCAAGACCGCTCGCGCCGAGCGCGGCGAGCGGGTCGAGAAGCATCTGCTGGTTACCCGCTATGACAGCGCCCGCGCGGCGCGCGGTGAGATGCTGTCGATCGACGATATCCTGGAAATCCTTGCCACGCCGCTGCTCGGCATCGTCCCGGAAAGCCAGGACGTGCTGCGCGCCTCCAATGTCGGCTGCCCGGTCACGCTGAACGCTGCGAGCAGCGCGCCGGCGCGAGCCTATACCGACGCGGTGCGCCGCCTGATGGGCGAGGCGGTCGAGATGATCGTGCCGGTCGAGCGCAAGGGGCTGATGGACCGGTTGCTGCGACGGAGGGCGGCATGATGAACGTAATGCGGCTGTTCGGCGGCCGCGCTGCATCGGCGCCCGTCGCGCGGGAGCGGTTGCAGATCCTGCTGTCGCATGAGCGCGGCCGGACCGGCGCGCCGGACCTTCTGGAGATGCTCCGCTCGGAAATCCTGGGCGTGGTCTCCAAGCATATCGACGTCGATCCCGACAAGGTCGTGGTCAAGATGGATCGCGGCAAGTTCGTCTCGATGCTCGAAGTCGACATCGAGGTTCCCAATGGCGTGCAACGATCAAAGATGGTGGCGGCCACATGACAGCAGACAGCGATAGTCACATTGCCTGGCAACGCGCGCAGCTGAAGAAGCTGCGTGCGGCGTTGAAGGCGATCGAGGTCGATCAGCTCGGCAAGGCCAATTGCGGCCGTGCGACGCAGATGACGATCGACGAATTGCAGCGCAAGATCGGCGAGTCCGGCCGCTGCATCGCCGAATACGAGCGCCGCACCCGGCGTCCGTTGGCAACGGACCGGGGCAGCCTCGCCAGCGTCAGCTGGACGCACTGGAACGCCAACATGCCGATGGCCAAGTCGCAGCGCCATCGCGCGTGACGGCGCAGGCGAACGGCGCTGGCCTATAGCAAAAACGCCAGCGCGGCCTCGCACCTATCCTCGACCTTGAGCGTGAGCAGATCGTCGGCGCGGGTGCGGCCGAGATTGACGGCCGCGATCGGCAGGCCAAGCTGCTCCGCCATCCGGACGAAGCGAAAGCCGGAATAGACCATCAGCGAGGAGCCGACGATCAGCAGAGCGTCGGCCTGCTCGAGATGCGTCTGCGCCGACGCAACGGTATCGCGCGGCACGTTCTCGCCGAAGAACACCACGTCGGGTTTCAGCACGCCGCCGCAGGCCTCGCAGGCCGGCACCACGAACGACGAAAAATCCTGCTCGAGATCGGCATCGCCATCGGGGGCGTCAGTGGCATCGAGCGTGAGCCAGACGGGGTTCAGCCGCGCCAGCTCGCCCTGAAACTGCTCGCGCGGGGTCGTCGCGCCACAGCCGAGGCAACGGACGACATCGAGCCTGCCGTGCAGGTCGATCACGCGCCGGCTGCCGGCGGCCTGGTGCAGGCGGTCGACGTTCTGGGTCAAGAGCAGTTCGCAGCGGCCTTGTTGTTCGAGCTTCGCCAGTGCGCGATGCGCGCCATTCGGCGCCGCGCGGCCGAACCGCCGCCAGCCGACCATGCTGCGTGCCCAGTAGCGCTGCCGCGTCGCCGTATCGCGCAGGAATGCCTGAATGGTGACCGGCGGCGTCCGCTTCCAGTTGCCGTCGCTGTCGCGATAATCGGGAATGCCGGAATTGGTGCTGCAGCCGGCCCCGGTCAGGACAAACAGGCGCTGGTGGCCGGCGACGAAATCCTCGAGGGCGGGGTGCTGCATGGCAGCACATCTAGTGCTGAGCAAGCGCGTGCGCCAGACCCGCTACGCCGCCGGCGGGAATGCCGGCCTCAACGCGCCGGCAGGACGAACACCTGGCCGGGATAGATCAAATTGGGATTCCGGATCTGCTGCGAATTGGCCCGATAGATCACCGCGTAGCGCTGTCCGGCGCCCAATGCGCGCTGGCTGATGCGCCACAGGCTGTCGCCGCGCGCCACGGTGGTCGTCGCGATCTTCGGCACGATCACGGCGGAGGGTGAGCTCAACGTGGCGGTGGTTGCTGCCGCGAGCTGCGGCGCGGTCGCATCCGCACGCGCGGATGACGCCGCAGGTGTCGGGATCGATGCAGTGGTTGCCGTGTCGGATACGTTGAACGGCACCTCGGCACGCGCGCGGACCTTGCCGGAGCCGGCATCGACCTCGTCAAGCCGAACCCGATAATCGCCGCTCGTTACGCCCTTGTTGATCGTGACCGAGAGGTGCCCTGTCGCGTCGGCGGTGGCGGATGTGATCAGACTGTCGTTGAGATAGAGCCTGACCGTTGCGCCGGGAGCTGCCTGAGCGCTGACATGGAGCTTGCCGCCCGGTTCGGTCTCGACGGCCTCGACAGCCACTCTGCCGGCAGCCGGCGAGGTGGGCGCTGGTTGCGACAGCACGCGGATCGGCTTGTCCGGCGCCATCAGCGCCACCATCGGCCGCTCGCTGGCCGCAGCCTCGAGCGCCACGGCCACGCTCTGCTTCGAGATCACCTGCTTGCCGTCATGCGTGATGCGCAGGGTGAGGTCGTAGTTTCCCGGCGGAAGCGGGCGCGGCACCATCACGAACTGCCCGGACTTGTCCGCGACGGCGCGATCGTGCACCTCGCCATTGCGCAGCAACTCCACCGTCGCGCCGGGGAGCGCCCGGCCGGCGACAACGGTCGCGCCGGTCGGCTCGATGTTCACGACGTCGAACTCCGGCACCGCGTTGCCGTCCGGTGTTGGTGACGGTCCTGCCAACGCGTTGGCCAGCGCCGCGGTCTCGGTCTGCGCCTTTGCCAGCGCAGTCTTGTCTTGATCTTGCGCGGGAGCCGCTGGCGCCGTCGCCATCAAGCGCGTGCCCACGCCCAGGATCTGCTGGGTTTGGTGAATGCCGAAGACGAACGCAGCCGTGCCGCCGGCCGCAAGTGCCAGCAACGGTATGGCCAGTCGCATCGCCGTGACGTTCATGACTGTCACCCCCGGATCAATCTACCCGCGCAACTGCGCGCGCGACCCTGCAGCCCTGTGGGGAGGTCCGGGAGAGACTGCGCCGATTTGCGCGGCCCATCAAGTCGAATGAAAGGACTACTCCTCTCGGTCAGAACGGCCGACGCAGCAGCTGTTGGGGACCGCGTCTGGCTCAGGACTCCGGCGGCGCGTAGCCTATTGCGAATACGACAGCTGTTCTTCCGTCACCACGCGCTCGATATTGCCCGCCTTGCTCCTGATCCGGTACCGAAGCCGCCCGTCTGCTTCGATCGGCATGCGTTGCACGATGGTGTAGACCGCCGGCTCATCGGCCTCGGCTCGACCTTGCGGGCCCTGGGCCCGGTGGCGAACGTCTTCATTCAGCTTGTAGGCATATGACATCTGTCCACCTCTGTAGTTGGGGGCTCTCACGCAGGACTGTGCTGTGACGCAATGGAGCTGTGGCTTCCCGTATGGACGCGACTTGCTGCTTCGACAGCCGCGTCTGGCCTCTCCGGAGTCCGCAGGAGCACGTTGGCGACATTGACCGAATACGCGGCAAATAGCCACCGAATAGTCGCCTTCGACGCAGGATGCGTGAGAGCGTCGGAGCGGTTCCCGGCCGTTTTGCGGCCCCAATTGCCATTTGATCGCTGCAGGCAGATGCTGCCGGCCAATAAGTTCAAGAGAGAGCAGCATGAGCAAGGCAGGCCTCGACCACCGGCATCCCAACAAGGACGGCGAAATCAGCGGCAAGCACGGAAACACGCTGCTGCGGACCTTGCGCAAGGTTTACGGGCCGGGTTTCGCGGCGGGCTATCCCGAAACCGAGAAGCTGAGCGATGTGCTGGCTGCGCTGAACGAGACCTCGCTGAGCCAACTCCGCAGAGATCATCAGACCGGCCATCTCGCGCACAAGATCGACAAGGCTTCGAAGTAGGGCGCTGAGCGGAGCCGAAGCTCAGAACTCCAGCGCCGCATTGTCGACCACCTCCTTCATCACGAAGAAGGTGCGGGTCTGCCGCACGCCGGGCAGCGCGATCAGCTGGTCGCCATGGATGCGGTTGAAATCCTCCATGTCGCCGGCGCGGATCTTGAGGAAGTAATCGAAGTCGCCGGCGACGAGGTGGCAGTCGAGCACGCATTTGAGTTTCGCCACCGCCTGCTCGAAGCTCGCAAAGCTCTCCGGCGTCGAGCGGTCGAGCACGACGCCGACCATCACCAGCGTGCCCATGCCGACCTTGCGCGGCGCCACCATGGCCCGAACGCCGCTGAGAAAGCCCTCGTCGAACAGCGCCTGGGTCCGGCGATGGCAGGTGGCGGGGCTGACGCCGACCTGATCGGCCAGCTCGGCGTTGCTGAGCCGGCCGTTCTTCTGCAGCAATCTCAGCATCTTGAGGTCGATGCGGTCGAGCCGGGCAGGCATGGAAGAATCTCTCACTATTGGTCAATTTGGTGAGAGAAACGATATCATCGTGACGAAATTCAGCAATCTTCGCTAATCACGGGGGCCGAGTTAGAGAACACCTTTCGCGCCTGGAATGGTAGTTCTGGCCGCCGTTCCAGACCACCAACGAGGATGCCAGCATGCTGGAGAAATTCGCGCGATACCCGCTCACCTTCGGGCCGACTGCCATCGAGAAGCTCGATCGGCTGTCAAAGCATCTCGGCGGCAAGGTCGAGCTCTATGCCAAGCGCGAGGATTGTAATTCCGGGCTCGCCTTCGGCGGCAACAAGCTGCGCAAGCTCGAATACATCATCCCCGACGCGATCGCCTCCAACGCCGACACGCTGGTCTCGATCGGCGGCGTGCAGTCCAACCACACCCGCATGGTCGCGGCTGTCGCGGCCAAGATCGGCATGAAGTGCCGGTTGGTGCAGGAAAGCTGGGTGCCGCATGAGGACGCCGTCTACGACCGCGTCGGCAACATCCTGCTCTCGCGCGTGATGGGTGCGGACGTGCGCCTGGTCGACGATGGCTTCGACATCGGCATTCGCAAGAGCTGGGAGCAGGCGATCGAGGAAGTGAAGGCGGCGGGCGGCAAGCCCTACGCGATTCCGGCGGGCGCCTCCGTGCACAAATATGGCGGGCTCGGCTATGTCGGCTTCGCCGAAGAGGTGCGCGCGCAGGAACGCCAGCTTGGCGTCAAGTTCGACTACATCGTCGTCTGCACCGTGACCGGCTCGACCCATGCCGGCATGCTGGTCGGCTTCGCCGCCGACGGGCGCGCGCGCAACGTGATCGGCATCGACGGTTCGTTCACGCCTGCGCAGACCAAGGCGCAGGTGCTATCGATCGCGCAGAACACCGCAAAGCTCGTCGAGCTCGGCCGCGACATCGTCGAGGACGATGTCGTGCTGATCGAGGACTACGCCTATCCCGCCTACGGCGTGCCGTCGGAGGAGACCAAGGAGGCGATCCGGCTCAGCGCGCGGCTCGAAGGCATGATCACCGACCCCGTCTATGAGGGGAAGTCGATGCAGGGCATGATCGATCTGGTGCAGAAGGGCTTCTTCCCGGCCGGATCGAAGGTGCTCTATGCCCATCTCGGCGGCGCGCCGGCGCTCAACGGCTACGCCTACGCGTTCAGGAACGGCTGAGAGGCGGGGCACGCTCCGTTGTTTCGTAGCCCAAAGCGGAACTCTTCCCCGCGTCGTCCCTGCGCAAGCAGGGACCCATAACCACAGGATCGAGTTGTTGGAGCATGCTGTGGCTCCAGCAGAGCACCGCAATCACCATCGGTGGTTATGGGTCCCGGGTCGCGCTTCGCTTGCCCGGGATGACGAAGGAGAGTTATGGCCACAGCAACCGTAACCTGGATTATGCGGAGCCGGTCATCGGGCGCGCGGGCGCGCGACCCGTCGGCTTCATCCAGGCTAACGCCCCGCGTCAGGTCGGCGTCAGCTTCTCCCGATATCCTGTCCAGGCCGGGCGAGTCGGGAGACTTTCGCGTGAGGATGATGAATGCGGCCGGCCGAGCGATCGCCGCGCTCGGCGTCGGCATCGTCGCGGTGGGGCATTGGTTTTGGGCTTACCAGAGCCACGGTCATACGCCGCGCGCTCGCCTGCTGGCGATGAACAGCGAGATCGAGCTCTATGCCGGCATTTTCCTGATCGGCGTCGGCGTGCATGCCTTCGCATCCCGCTACTGGTTCAACGATTCAAATCCGCCGACGCAGTCTTCGGTTCGGGAGCCGCAATAGCCTCCGCCTGGCGCGGCGGCTGGAATGTGTCCGGGTTGACATCGTCGGAACAAAATAGGAACATGCCGTCTGTAACCAGAGGGTGTGGGGATTGCCTCATCCGCGGCGGTATTGCGTGGCCGCTGGACCAAAGGCCAAGCCGCGCACCACTTGCGGATGAATTTCCCCGCCTCCTATAAAGGGTTGTGGCTGGGGAGTGCATGTCATGAGAGTTGCGATCTGGGCGGCCGTGGTGGCCGCGTGGCTGTTTGCGTCCGCAACTCCGTCGAACGCCCGCGGTCCCTACGGCTCGATCACGGTCGGGAATTGGAAGGGCGGCGCCTTTACCGACGACAAGAGCGGCGCGTTCACACATTGCTCGGCGGGCTCCGTCTATCAGAGCGGAATCTACTTCGTGGTGGCGATTACCGCGACCGGCAGCTGGCGGCTGGGCTTTGCCCATGAAAGCTGGCGCCTGTCGCCGGGTGAGGCCTTTCCACTGGCGCTGACCTTCGACGGCCAGCCCGCGTTCAATGTCTACGGCATGCCGCTCGGCGAGAAGCTCGTGAATATCGAGATGCCGGTGACCTCCAACCTGATCAATCAGTTCCGCAAGGCGCGCCAGATGACGGCGTTCGCGCAGGGGCAATTGTTTCAGTTCAACCTCAATCAGACCGCGCAATTGCTGCCGGCGCTGCTCAACTGCGTGGTCTCGGTGAAGAAGAATGGCGTCGCCGGTGCCGGCGAGTTTGCTGTCGCAACCAAGCCCGCGGCCGCGCCGTCGCAGGCCGCAGCGAACCCGCCGCCGGCGAAGCAGGCGAAGTCCGGGACCGGGACCGGCTTCGTGGTCAGCAGCGCCGGCCATGTCGTCACCAACCATCACGTCATCGACGGTTGCAGCGAGATTACCGGAAACCTGAGCGGCGAGGCGCCGGCCAAGCTGCGGCTGGTGTCCAGCGATGAGACCAACGATCTCGCGCTGCTGCAGGCGCCGTCCCCGTTCAAGGATGTCGCCAAGATCAGGCAGAATGCCATTCTGGTCGGCGATGGCGTCGTGGCGATCGGTTATCCCTATCACGGGCTGCTGACGTCCGATTTCACCGTGACCACGGGCATCGTCTCTTCGCTGAGCGGT
Organism: Bradyrhizobium sp.; assembly: GCA_036383375.1. GTDB lineage: Bacteria > Pseudomonadota > Alphaproteobacteria > Rhizobiales > Xanthobacteraceae > Bradyrhizobium. Next base: position 8,780 of record DASVOL010000424.1, read on the forward strand.
ATCCTCAACGACACCCGCTTCCTGCAGATCAGCGCCGCGGTGCAGCCGGGCAACAGCGGCGGGCCGTTGTTCGATCTCGGCGGTGGTGTGGTCGGCGTCGTGGCTGCGAAGCTCGACGCGGTCAGAGTCGCGCGGGCAACAGGAACCATCCCGGAGAACATCAATTTCGCGATCAAGACCGGGGCGTTGCGCGACTTCCTCGACAACAGCGCGGTGCAGTACCAGGTCGCCGAATGGCATGATGCGACAAAGCGGGAGACGTCCGAGATCGCCAAGGACGCGCGCGGCACGACGCTCCTGATCGTTTGCAAGGTGAATGAACAGGCTGCCGGCGCGAAGAAGCCGGGGAATTGATGCCGGCGCGGCGACGTATGGTGTCAGTCGCCGAGCTGCCGCAGCGTATGCACGGTGATCTCGGCCGGGCAGTTGAGCCGCACCGGCGCCAGGCTGGTGCCGGCGCCGGTTGACGTGTAGCCGGCAAGCGTCTGGAAGCGCCAGGCGCCCTTGCCCATTCTGCGCGGCAACCGCGCCTCCAGCTTGATCGCGATGCCGCCGGGCAGGCAGAGCTGGCCGCCATGGGTATGGCCGCTCAGCATCAGGTCGAAGCCGACCGCTGCCGCCTCGCGATAGGATTCCGGCGTATGTGCGAGCAGGATCGAGAACGCATCGCGCGGGATCGTCGCGGCAGCCTTTGCAATGTCGTCGGTGCGATAGAAATGCGCATCGTCGATGCCGGCGAGATGGATGGTCGCGCCGTCGCGCGTGATCGGCTCCTGCTCGTTGAACAGCATTCTGATGCCCATCGCCTCCAGCGCCGGCGTCATCCGGATGCTGTCGTGATTGCCGAGGATGCCGTAGAGCGGCAGCTTGATCCGCGCGCAGAGATCCTTCATCAGCGCGAGGCTGGTCTCGAACGGGCCGAACGTCTTGCCGCGATAGTCACCGGTGAGGACGCAGATGTCGCAGGCGACATAGCGGACGATGTCGGTGAGATGCCGCATCGCGCCCTGGCTGATATCGGCGTGGAGATCGCTGAGCTGCAGGATGGTGAAGCCGTCGAACGCCGCCGGCAGACGCGTCGACGTCACCAGATTGCGCCGGACCTCGACCCGGTCGGCGTTGCGGCGCGCGCGGCCATGCAGGCCGGCGACCTTCAGCGCGGTCTCAATGACCCACGGCGCCAGCTTCCAGTTCTCGACGTTGAACAGCAATGTGCCCTGGCCGAACAGCTGCTTCTCGTGCGCGGCCTCGGTCGCAAGCCGGCGCACGACGTGATCCGCGCCGATCCGCTCGACCAATCCCTGCAACGCCGTGTCGGCCATCGTCCCCCGTGCGGCCCGCGATGCGAAACGCGAGCCCGGCACGACACTATCACGCGCAATCCCGCCCGGGATACCGCCGCGGCTCAGACCATGGGGACGCGCTTGGCGGCGACCGCGGCCGGCGAGATCACCTCGATGTCGAGCGGCACCTGCCAGCGCTCGGTGAAGCGGACCTGCGGCGGCGCGTTGTCTTTGCGGCCGCCTTGCAGCACGAAGCCGTCATAGCCCGAATTCATCACCTCATTGCATTTCTGCACATAGATCGGGAAGCCGCCGATATAGGGCATGAACACGCGGGGACGGCCCGGGATGTTGGCGCCGACATACCAGGAGCTGCAGGTCGAGCGCAGCGAGACCGTGGAGACCTCGTTGACATGGGCGACCCAGGCGTCCTCGTCGTCGCGCACTGCCTCGATCGTCCCGGCGCCGACGTCGCGCATGTGACTGATGCAATCCGCCAGCCAGTCGACATGTTGCTCGATCGCCTGGATCATGCTCGCGAGCACCGACGGGCTGCCGGGCCCGGTGATCATGAACAGGTTCGGAAATCCCTCCGAGGCGAGGCCGAGATAGGCGCGCGGGCCGGCCTGCCATTTCTCGGCGAGCGTCTGACCGCCGCGGCCGGTGATCGCGATCTTGTCGAACGAGCCGGTCATGGCGGCAAAGCCGGTGGCGGAGACGATCGCATCGAATCCGTATTCGGTGCCGTCGACCACGATGCCTTCGGTGGTGAAGCGTTCGATCGGCGTCTTCGACACGTCGACCAGCTTCACATGCGGCAGGTTGTAGGTCTCGAAGTAATTGGTATCGACGCAGAGCCGCTTGCAGCCGAATACGTTTCGAGGGGACAGCAGCTCGGCGGTGGCGGGATCCTTGACGATGCCGCGGATCTTCTCGCGCGCGAAATCGGCGATGGTGTCGTTGGCGGCCTTCTCGAACAACAGGTCGCCGAACGCGCCGAGGAAGGGCAGGCCGCCGCGTTGCCAGGCTTCCTCATAGAGCCGCTCGCGTTCGTGCTCGCTTGCCTGCAACGCCGGCTGGGCGTTGAACTGAAAGTAGAACCCGGTCGGCCGCGCCCGGGCTTTCGCGCGCAGCTCTGGATAATGCGCCTTGGCTTCCTTCAGATACTCCGCCGATAGCCGCTCGTTCCATGCCGGGACCGACCAGGTCGCGGTGCGCTGGAACACGGTGAGCTCGGACGCCTGTTGCGCGATGATCGGGATCGACTGGATCGCCGACGATCCGGTGCCGATGACGCCGACGCGCAGGCCGGTGAAGTCGACACCTTCATGCGGCCATTCGCCGGTGTGATAGATCGGCCCGCGGAAATCCGCCATCCCTGGGAACGCGGGCCGGTTCGGCGCCGACAGGCAGCCGACCGCCATGATGCAGAATTTGGCGGTGACCTTGTCGCCGCGATCGGTCTCGATCAGCCAGCTGCCCGCCTTCTCGTCGAAGGTTGCCGCGGTGACGCGGGTGTCGAACACGATCTGGCTGCGCAGGTCGAAGCGGTCGGCGACATGGTTGGCGTAAGCGAGAATTTCGGGCTGCGGAGAATATTTCTCCGACCAGCTCCAGTCCTGGTCGAGCTCCTCGGAGAACGAGAAGGAATATTGCAGGCTCTCGACGTCGCAGCGCGCGCCGGGATAGCGATTCCAGTACCAGGTGCCGCCAACGCCGCCGCCTGCCTCATAGACCCGCGCGGTGAAGCCGAGCCCGCGCAGCCGATGCAGCATGTACATGCCGGCGAAGCCTGCGCCGATCACGACGGCGTCGAACGTTCCAGTTTCGGCAGGGCGCGCAGCTTTGCGCGCGGTGCTCTCCTGAGCCATGGCCCGTCTCTTCCCTATCTCTTGTCGTTTTGTTTTGGCCGCGCCTCGTTGAACGCGACGACCGAAAGATTAGGGCGAGGGCGGCGCGGCCCGCAAGCGCATGCGCTGCCGCGCCGGGTATGGCTCCTATGCCGCGGCGCCGATCGCTGCGGTATCCGGGCGCTGCCTCACGCGAGACTCGTCGCGGCCTCGTCGATCAAGGCGGTCACCTCATTCGGCTTCGAGGCCAGTGAGGCGTGGCCGGCAGCGAGCGTGATGATCTTGCGGGGCTTCATCCGTTCCGACATCCGCTTCTGATTGTCGGGGTTGATCATCCGGTCTTCGCTTGAGATCTGGTACCAGACCGGCTTTTTCCGCCAGGCGGGCGCGGTGACGTTGTCTCCGAAGGTGCTGGCAAGCGGCGCCTTCTGGGTGACCGCCATCACCAGTGCTTCATCGGCAGGCAGGTCCTGACAGAAGCTCTCGTGGAACTTGTCGGGCTTGATCCAGAGATAACCGTCGCTGTCGGGCGCAAGATTGGCGATCGCAGCCGGCGGAAGCGCCTGGCTGATGCCGCCGGGGCTCTCGCCGGCATCGGGTGCGAAGGCCGCGATATAGACGAGACCCGCGACATTGGGCAGGTCGCCGGCCTCGGTGATGACGGCGCCGCCATAGGAATGGCCGACCAACAGCACCGGACCGCTCTGCTGCTTGACCATCTTGCGCAGGCGGCCGGCATCGTCGGCGAGCGAAGTCAGCGGCATCTCGACCGCTTGCAGGCCAGTGTGCCCCTTGCGCGTGAGCGCAACGATCACCTTGCTCCAATGCGCCGCACCTCCCCAGAATCCGTGAACCAGAACGATCGTCGGCTTGCTGCTCATGCTCGGCTCCTCTGGTGGATGAGTTAAGGAAACGCGGTCAGGATGAGCGGGTGCCCGGCTGCCGTCAACGAGACAAAGCGCGGCGGCACCGCGCCGGTGTCACGTTGTCGTCACCAGACGAGGCCGAACGTTCAGTCGTCGTTGGCCTTCACGATCCGGATCAGCTCGTCGCCGTAATGCTCGAGCTTCTTGTCGCCGATCCCGGCGATGTTGCGCAGTTCGCCCAGCGTGTCCGGACGCATCGCGGCGATGCCGTCGATGGTCGAATCGTGCAGCACCACATAGGCCGGCACGCCGCGCTCCCGCGCGACCTCCGAGCGCCAGGCGCGCAGCGCCGCATGCAGCGCAGGGCTGGCGATCCCGCCGGGACTGTC
>DASVOL010000425.1:0-3226 GCA_036383375.1 Bradyrhizobium sp.
CTGAACATCACCTTGCCGGCCGACTCGGCCTTGCCCTCGATCGAGAGGATCACCTCGTACTCGTTCTCCGACAGGTTGTTGGCGCCAACGTTGATCTGGATGTTGATCGCCGGCTGCTGTTGCTGCTGGCCGAGCGAGGTCGGCGCATTCGGGTTCTCGAACGACAGGTCCTTGGTGTATTGCGCCAGCACGTTGAGTTGGGGAGCGGGCTGTTCGACGGGGGCGCCGTTGCCATTGGTCATGAAAATGTCTCCTGGAGCGGCGCTCGGGACGGGGTGTCCGACGGCACGCGTTGAGGTTTGGAAATGCCGATGCCGGCGAGTGGCTATCATAGGCCCGGCTCGGTCCACAAGGACGACGAGCGCGTGCGGGCCGGCGGCCCTGCGGCTAAATCGTCGGCATCGGGATGGTGAGCGCAACGCCGCCCAATCCCTTAACGGCTTCCTAAATTATTGAAGATACGCGATTTCCGGGAAGGAACGGGTTTCCCCCCGGGGTCAAAACGCGCTACACTTGCCCGTGCCAAAAAGCGCCATTGGCCGGGCATAGTTTCGTGCCTACATGCTGCGGACTCAATCGGTGATGTAATCTCTGCCGTTCCCGACCGGGAACGCTTTGATGCCCGGCCCGTTGCCGGCAGAGACCAGAAAGCGAATTCGACGTGGATATCTACACCATCATCTTCCTGGCGCTGGCCGTATTTATCTTCCTGCGCCTGCGCAGCGTTCTCGGACAGCGCACGGGAAGCGAGCGGCCGCCGTATGATCGTGCAGCACCCAACGTCCTGCAGCGCGGCCAGGATAACAACGTCGTGCCGATCCCGGGATCGGTGATCGATCAGCCGGCCCCGGCCGCGCCCGCCGAACCGGTCGAGCCCACAGAACGCTGGAAGGGCATCGCCGAGCCCGGCACGCCGCTGGCGCAGGGTCTCGACGCGGTCGTCGCCCAGGATTCCTCGTTCGATCCGCGGCATTTCCTCTCAGGCGCCCGCTCGGCCTATGAAATGATCGTGCTGGCCTTCGCCAACGGCGATCGCCGCGCGTTGCGCGACCTGCTGTCGGCCGAGGTCTATGAAAGCTTCGAAGCCGCGATCAAGGATCGCGAGAAGCACGAGCAGAAGACCGAGACGCGGTTCGTCTCGATCGACAAGGCCGAGATCGTCAGCGCGGAGACGCGCGATCGCTCGACCCAGCTCACCGTCCGTTTCGTGTCGCAGATGATCTCGGTCACCCGCGACAAGGCGGGAACCATCGTCGACGGCAGCCCGGACAAGGTCGCCGACATCACCGACATCTGGACATTCGCCCGCGACTCGACTTCCCGCGATCCGAATTGGAAGCTGGTTGGAACTGGAAGCGCTCACTAAACATCTCAGCTACGGGCGCCTCGCGATCGCGTGCTGCGCGCTCGCGGTTGTGTGCTCCACCGCGGCGATCGCCGCGCGCTACAGGTCGAGCCGGCACCCGGCGCCGCGACACGAGCAGTCCCACCCGATCCCCTATCCCAATCTGGAATTGCCGCTGCAGGTCAGCGGCAGCCAGTATGAGCCGCTCGCCTGGGCCAACGTGTCCGGCTGGAGCGACGACGATCATCTCGCGGCCTACAACGCATTTCGCACCAGCTGCAAGCCGATCGCGGCCCAGCAGGGCGCGCCAACGGAATCGAAGGCGCTCGGCAGCTCGCTGCGCGATCCCTGCCGGATCGCCAAGGGACTCGATCTCGCCAGCGGCGTAAAAGCGAAGGAATTCTTCGAGCAGAATTTTGTGCCGCTGCGGATCTCGCGGCTCGGTGAGGATGCCGGCTTCGTCACCGGCTATTACGAGCCGGTGCTCGACGGCTCGCGGACCCAGACCGACGTCTACAATGTCCCGGTCTATCGCCGGCCGTCCAACCTGTTCGTGCGCGGCAAGACGCAAGCGTCCGTCGGCCTGCCCAACAGCGGCCCGGTCTATCGCAAGATCGGCCGCCGCAAGCTCGTGCCCTATTACGACCGCGGCCAGATCGAGGACGGCGCGATCGCCGGCCGCGGGCTGGAGATCGCCTGGTTGAAGAGCCAGACCGATCTGTTGTTCGCGCAGATCCAGGGCTCGGCGCGGATCAAGTTCGAGGACGGCACCACCCTGCGTATCAACTACGATGCGCATAATGGCTATCCCTATACGCCGGTCGGGCGCGTCCTGATCGACCGCGGCATCATCCCAAGGGAGCAGATGTCGATGCAGAAGATTAGGGAGTGGATGGAGCAGAACCCCGATGGCGCCAAGGAGCTGCGGCGGCAGAACCGCGCCTACGTGTTCTTCCGCGAGGTGCCGCTGTCCGACAAGGACGAGGCGGTCGGCGCGCAGGGCGTGCCGCTGACGCCCGGCCGCTCGATCGCGGTCGACAAGGCGCTGCATGTCTACGGCACGCCGTTCTTCATTGCCGGCGAGCTGCCGATCGAATCCGAGCAGTCCAGGACGCCGTTCCACCGGCTGATGATCGCGCAGGATACTGGATCGGCGATCGTCGGCCCGGCGCGCGCCGATCTCTATTTCGGCGCCGGCGCGGACGCCGGAAAGGTCTCGGGCCGGCTGCGCCACAACATGCAGTTCGTGATGCTGGTGCCGAAGGGGCTCGATCCCGTGGCGCGCGGCCACAAGCTACCGATCCCTGACGAGCGGCCGTCGGCCAGGATCGCAAAACTGTTTCCGCAGACCGATCCTCAGAAGGACAAGCCGGCGGCGAAGCCCACGGATGTGCCGACTGCGACCGTCGCCAAGGCTGGGAGCAAGGATGCGGCCCACAGCGCCGCCAAGACCCCGGCTGCGAAGGATGCCGCGCCCGCTGCTCCTCCGGCAACAACCCCTGTCGCGGAGGCTGCACCTGTGGCAGAACCGGTGCCGTTGCCGGTCGCCCGGCCCGACATTCCGCAACCGGAGAAGCGGCGCACCCGGCGCACTCGCCATCACCGCGATCAATGAAACGACCCGCGCCGATCCCCGACCTGTCCGCTCCGTCGCGGCGCAAGCGTGCGCTGAGCGAGGAGGAGCGTGCGCTCTGGGAAAGTGTCGCCAAGCAGGTCAAGCCGCTGCGCAAGAAGCCGGCCACAGCGAAAGCCCACGCCGCAGCCGCTGACCCGGCTACGCATCACGCCGCAGCCAAGCCGATTCCGGTCAGGCCGGTGACGTCGGTCAAGGCCGCGCCGGCGCCGCGCCCGCACGTGCCGCCGCTGGCGCCGATCGGCCGC
>DASVOL010000426.1:0-9696 GCA_036383375.1 Bradyrhizobium sp.
GATTTCGGCATCCACAGTCCGGTCTGGATATCGCGCTTCACCGACATGACCCGGCAGGCCGTGACCTACCGCAAGCAGCGCGTGCTGGTGGCCGGCGATGCCGCCCATGTGCATCCGCCGATGGGCGGACAGGGCCTCAACATCGGCGTGCAGGACGCGGTGAACCTGGGCTGGAAGCTCGCCCAGGTGGTCAAGCAGACAGCGCCGGACAGCCTGCTCGACAGCTATCAGACCGAACGCCATCCGGTGGCGGCCCGCGTGCTGCGCAACACCATGGCGTACGTCGCGCTCAGCCGGACCGACGCGCGCAGCAAGGCGCTGCACGAGGTCGTCTCCGAACTGCTGCGCATGGACGAGCCGCGCCGAAAATTCGCCGCGATGATGTCGGGCCTCGACCTGCATTACGATCTCGGCTGTGGCCATCCGCTCCTCGGACGCCGCATGCCCGATCTCGATCTGTTGACGACCAACGGCTCGCTACGGGCCTTCGTACTGCTGCACCAGGCGCGGCCGGTGCTGCTCAATCTTGATGAGCCCGGCAGCTTCGACCTCGCGGGATGGGCTGACCGGGTTCAGCTGGTCGATGCCGATTATGCTGGCACGTGGGAGCTTCCCGCGCTCGGAACGGTGCCGGCGCCCGGCGCAGTGCTGGTCCGGCCCGACGGCTACGTGGCCTGGGTCGGGGACCGGAGCCAGTCGGGCCTCGCCGAGGCGTTGACCAGATGGTTCGGTGCGCCAGTGTAGCTGGACGCCCCTACCCCGCCGGCTGGAACGAGTCCGCGCGCGCCATCGCCCAGGCCTCGCGGAAGCGGGGATCCTGGGTGCCTTCGAGCAGCTCGCCCGAGCGCAGCGTCGGATAGAGCTGCGCGAAGGTGCGGACGTCGGTGGTCGAAGACCGTTGCGAGAAGTGGATCGGCCGCAGATCCTTGGTGTGCTCGAGGCCGGCGGCGGCCAGCAGCTCGGTCAACGCGTGCAGCGTCGAGTGGTGATAGTTGTAGACGCGCTCGATCTTGCCCGGCACGTAGAGCGCGCGGTTGCGGATCGGGTCCTGCGAGGTGACGCCGGTCGGGCAGCGATCGGTGTGGCAGCTCAGGGACTGGATGCAGCCGAGCGCGAACATGAAGCCACGCGCCGAATTGCACCAGTCGGCCCCGATCGCCATCGCGCGCGCCATGTCGAAGGCGGTCGCGATCTTGCCGGCAGCGCCGATCTTGATGCGATCGCGCGCGCCGATGCCGATCAGCGCGTTGTGCACGAAATTGACGCCCTCGCGCATCGGCATGCCCAGATGATCCATGAACTCGAGCGGTGCGGCGCCGGTACCGCCCTCATTGCCGTCGACCACGATGAAATCGGGATAGAGCCCGCTCTCCTTCATCGCCTTGCAGATCGCCAGGAACTCCCAGGGATGGCCGATGCACATCTTGAAGCCGGCCGGCTTGCCGCCGGACAGTTTGCGCATCTGGGTTATGAATTCCATCATCTGCAGCGGCGTCGAGAATGCCTTGTGGTAGGCCGGCGAGATGCAGTCCTCGCCCATCGGCACGCCCCGGATCTTGGAGATCTCCTCTGAGACCTTCGCGGCCGGCAGCACGCCGCCATGGCCGGGCTTGGCGCCCTGGCTGATCTTGAGCTCGACCATCTTGATCTGGTCGTCGCCCGCGACGCTTGCGAACAGCTCCGGATTGAAGGTGCCGTCGCGGTTGCGGCAGCCGAAATAGCCGGAGCCGATCTCCCAGATGATGTCGCCGCCCATCTCACGGTGATAGGGGCTGACGCCACCCTCGCCGGTGTCGTGGGCGAAGCCGCCCTTCTTGGCGCCGGCATTCAGCGCCCGTATCGCGTTCGGGCTGAGCGCGCCGAAGCTCATCGCCGAGATGTTGAACACCGAGGCCGAATACGGCTTGGTACAGTCCGGGCCGCCGATCGTGATGCGGAATTTCTCGTCGGCTTTCGGCTTCGGCGCCACCGAGTGGTGCATCCACTCATAGCCCTCGCGATAGACGTCCTCCTGGGTGCCGAACGGCCGCTTGTCGAGCACCATCTTGGCGCGCTGATAGACCACGGCGCGGGTGTCGCGGGAGAACGGCATGCCGTCCTTCTCACTCTCGAAGAAATACTGCCGCATCTCCGGGCGGATTTCCTCGAGCAGGAAGCGGACATGCGCCGAGATCGGGTAGTTGCGCAGCACCGCGTGGTTCTTCTGGGTCAGATCGCGGATGCCGAGCAATGTCAGCGCGCCGAAGATCGCCAGCGGGATCACCACGATCTTGAAGACCTTGTGGTCGAAAATCCCGACCAGAAGCAGCAGTGCGGTGACGACGGCGCAGATCGTCAGCACGATGAAGCGCGGCGAGAACGGAAGCAGCATCGTATCCATGGAATCCTCCGGTCTGCCTTGAATAGCCTGTCGGCGTTGAGCCTAATCCAACTCGCGGAACAAGTGCACTACGGTTATACGGCCGAGCAGTCACAGATGTGACAACCGCCCGGATGGGCGGGTGCGGCTGCCGGCAAGCTGAAACGAGACCGCCTTTTGCAGTGCAACGAAGCCGGGCCCGCGGCGCCCTGCCAAAATATCGAAAACAACCCCATGCACAGTAGCCGGCGACTGCCGGCGTTCGACCGGGCAGCTTGACACGTCGGGCAACTCACCGGTACGTTTCCATTATTCCGAAATCGTGCGGACGTCTCTTGCGCTGTCATCACCCGCGAAAGCGGGTGATCCAGTATTCCAGAGGCAGCAGTGCTTGAGCCGAGAGGCCGCGGCGTACTGGATCGCCCGGTCGAGCCGGGCGATAACAGCGGTGGACAAGGATGTCGCCTCACCGAGGAGAGCGCCGTTCGCCTAATGGTCGTGCGGCTGCAATTCGTGGGGGATATGCCCCGCCTTCAGGCCGTCGCCGGCGAGCCACGCATTGGTGGTGTCGAGGGCGCGGGCGATGTGATCTGCGGTCCGCGAGAAATCGTAGGGCGAGCCGACCAGCGGGCACAGCGGCGGCACCACGAAATACTCGACGTCGGGACCGATATTCTCGAGCTCGCTGACGAGCTGCCGCGCGATCAGCAGCGTCAGCGCATGCAGCGCATTGGCGAGCGCGCCGACCGGTGGCGCCTGGTTGGCGCAGGCATGCCCGGTCGGCAGCACGATCAGGCGCTTTGCCCCGTACTTCACGGCGACGCGGACCGGCGTGTTGCTGGAGATCGCGCCGTCGGCGAGGTAATGATCGCGGTAATGCACCGGCGTGAACGCGCCGGGGATCGCGGTCGATGCGACGATCGCCTCGGCCGCGGAGCCTTCCGACAGCACCACGCTGTCGCCGCTGATGATGTCGGTCGTGACGATGTGGATCGGCAGCCGCGCGTCCTCGAGATTGCGGAACGGGATGTAATCGTCGATCAGCCTGCGGACGCCGTCATGCGGGATCAGGAAGTCGCGCCGCCACAGGAAGCCCACCAGCGTCCGCCAGCTCACCGGAAACACGTCCTGCCGGTTCAGGCCGCGCCAGATCTCGGCCAGCCGGGCCACGCCCGAGACCGTCGGGTCGCCGGCATAGAACGCGCCGTTCAAGGCACCGACGCTGGAGCCGACCACCATGTCGGCGGCAACGCCATGCGCAGCCAGCGCCTGCAACATGCCGACCTGGACCGCGCCAAAGCTGCCGCCGCCGGCGAACACAAAGGCGGTCTTCGGGGCATCCGGATCGGTGATGGACAAGGTGCGGCTCCCTGGGGTCGCCGCGTTCGGCAAACGGCTGCGCGGCGTTGGGGGCGTTATAGCAGTCGAGGAATGGTGCGCACCATGCGAGTACGTCGAGACAGCATCCTCAGCGGGACTGCGCCCCCTCTCCCGCTTGCGGGGGAGGGTCGGGGTGGGGGTGTCGCCGCTTGCGACACTCTTTGCGAGGAGAGAGCCCCCACCCGGATCGCATCTGGCGATGCGATCCGGCCTCCCCCGCAAGCGGGAGAGGCAAAGACAATTCGTGGAAGCACGCCGGCACAAATGCAAAAGGCTGGAGCCCGATGGGGCCCCAGCCTTTGTCCAATCAGCAACGGTGGCTATGGGTCCCGGGTCGCGCTTCGCTTGCCCGGGACGACAGAGACTAGCGCTCGACGAACGCCTTCTCGATCACGAAGTGACCGGGGGTGTTGCCGCTGCCTTCCTTGAAGCCGCGGGTCTCGAACAGCTGCTTCAGCTCGTCCAGCATCGCCGGGCTGCCGCACATCATGATGCGGTCGGTCTCGATGTCGAGCGGGCCCTGATGCAGGTCGGCGAACAGCTGGTTCGAGGTGATCAGGTCGGTGATGCGGCCGCGGTTGCGGAACGGCTCGCGCGTCACGGTCGGATAGTAGGAGAGCTTCTCGGAGAGCAGCGGCCCGAACAGCTCGTCGTCGCGCAGCTTGGCGACCAGCTCCTCGCCATAGGCGAGCTCGGAGACCTGGCGGCAGCCATGCACCAGCAGGATCTGATCGTAGCGATCATAGACCTCGGGGTCCTTGATCAGGCTCGCGAACGGCGCAAGGCCGGTGCCCGTCGACAGCAGCATCAGCCGCTTGCCGGGGATCAGATTGTCGGTGATCAGCGTGCCGGTCGCCTTGCGGCCGACCAGGATGGTGTCGCCCTCGCGGATCTTCTGCAGCTTGGAGGTGAGCGGGCCGTCCTGCACCTTGATCGAGAAGAATTCGAGCTCCTCCTCGTGATTGGCGCTCGCCATCGAATAGGCGCGCAGCAGCGGCCGGCCATCGACCTCGAGGCCGATCATGGCAAACTGGCCATTCTGGAAGCGGAAACCGGAATCGCGGGTGGCTCGGAAGCTGAAAAGCGTATCTGTCCAGTGCTGAACAGAAAGAACTTTCTCTCGATAGAACGCGCTCATGGGTTTTCGTTTTCTCGACTGATCAGATTTAGAATGGTTTGATTTCTAGACTGCTCGCGACGGCGCTGAAGTGGCCGAAATCATTGAAGATCTCGCGTTTCCATTGCGCCAATGCATGAGATAGTCAAGATCAACTGGCGTGCAATTGCGATCTCAGAATGGCAGTCGTCCGATTTCGCGCAGAGGTTCAGCCGCGACATCGTTAACACGTCATGCTGCAGGTAATTTACTTGCTGAGATCGGCGCCGATCTGGCAATTAATTGCTACGAAAACCGCGGTGAAGGGAAAATGATCTCGTGGTCCTGATCAGCCAGCGAATCTTCCTGGAAACCATCAAAAAATATTGTTTGGCGCGCTCGATTGCCGTCGAGGTGCGGTCCGGCGGCTGGCTGGTCATCATGACCAAAGGCGACGCGCGGCGGCTTGCGATCGGCTACGACATCGGGCTGAACAGCGCGGTCGCGCATCAGGTCGCCAACGACAAATCGGCCTGCGCCGAAGTGCTGGCATCGGCCGGCGTATCAGCCGTTCCGCACACGCTGTTTCTCGGCAGCAAGCTCAGCAAGCACATCCCCGGATCGGACTCGCTGGATGCGATGTTGCTTCTGCTCGCGCAGCATCCGCACGGCCTCGTCGTCAAACCCAACGAGGGGACCTCCGGTGAGCTGGTCTTCCGCGTCACGACGCGAACGCAACTGGAGACCGCGGTCGCACGCGTCCTTACTGCGCATCCGAGCCTTGCGATCTCGCCTTACGTCGAGATCAAGGACGAGGTTCGATTCATAGTGCTCGACGACCGCGCGCTGCTCGCCTACGTCAAATTGCGCCCATCGGTTGTTGGCGATGGCATCCATTCGCTGCGTGAACTCGCGCACAAGACTGCACCTGCTGACCAGCTTAAAACCATCACCGACGACTTCTCGCCTGCCGTGCTCGACGCCATTCCGCCCAAAGGTGAATTACGCATTATCAACTGGCGGCATAACCTCGATTCCGGTGCCGAGCCAGTGCTGCTCAAGTCCAAGGAGATGCCGCACTTCGGCAGCGCGCTTGCGATCAACGCCGCGCAGGCTCTACGCATCCGCTTCGCCTCGATCGATGTGGTGCGGGTCGACGACGGCTGGCATATCCTCGAGGTCAACTCCGGGGTAAAGATGGAAGCGCTCGGCAAGCGCGCCCCCGACCTCGTCGAAATGATTTACTCCGCCGCGCTCGACAAAGTGTTTGCATAGCCAGCGTGCCACGCGCTTGCCTTGAGCGCCCGGTCATTCTCGCGGGCGCTCTTTCTCATAAGCGGCGACGATCAGTTCCGATTGCTCGACCTGTGCGGTGAGACGGTCGATCTCGGCTTGCGCCTCCGGAAACACGTCAGCGCCTGCCGTATTTGCGGATTGCAACTCCGCGAGCAGTTCACGATTCTTCGTGATCTGCTCGCGGTGCCAATCGATTTCGGGATCGTCTTGCATTGACCAGGTCTCTATCCGCGAGAATTACGACGTGAACTCTCGCAGCAGGGCGGGAGGATAAACCGGCTTTGCAAAGAACTTGACGCCGTCAGGCAGATCGCTGGGCGGCGCCAGGCCCGAGATCACGAGCACGCGCACGCCTGGATCGCAATCCAGCGCCCATTGTGCGAGTTCGATGCCATTCATTCTGCCCGTGAGCTTGACGTCGGTGACCAGCAGTGACGGGTGACGCATCTTGATGGCAAGCGCAGCGGTCTCGCCGTCTTCGCATTGGATGACGTCGAAATGCCCTTCCTTCAACAACAGCGCAATCATGTCGCGCTGGATCGTGTCGTCTTCGACCACAATTGCGGTCTGGTGAATTGACCTCGTGTAGCCCATGGCAACCTCCAAACGGTCAACCCCGGTGTTCAATGACTGGGGACGCTTAAAGTTCTGGTTCCAGACTCGATAACGGCGGGTTCCAGCAGACGTTTGCAAGTTCCGAACGGAACAACATTCGAGGCTGGCGCTTCATTGATGAGAGACGAGCCGGATGGTTCGGGCCTGGGGAAAGGAAGTCGTGCCAGGAGGCAAAGCTGATGAAGAACGCTGTACGCTCCGATCAGGATCTTTCTGAACCCTACAAAGCCGACGCGGTGGCTGGCACGCCCAGCTATCTGTCCTCTCGACGACGGGTCGAAGACCCGGTGCCCGATGCCAATGACATGCGGCATCAGGCGATAGAGCGAGAGACGACCGGCTCGCTTGGCGATCCCTTCGGCGCTGGCCTGCCACACGACATCGTTTCCGAGATGGAAGCAGAGCTCAAGCAGCAGGTCGATCGGATTGTCGCGGAGCGACACTAGAGCCTATCCCGTTCCGATTGAATCGGAACGGGGCACTAGACACTTGTTCTGACGCGTTTTCTTCACGCGAACCGGTTTCCACTTCGCTCGAAAACGCTCTAGCTGGTGAAGTGACGAACTCGCAGACTTCAACAGCGGAATCTCGCCTGCCGATGATGCTCCAGAGATCGCGGCGCAGAACCCCGAAACAATATCCCCGCCGGATCAATGGAGTTTTGATGGGAGCAATCCTTGGACGCGCGATTTTCCAGGTCATGGTTGTCCTGGCGGCGGTGGGCATCGTTGCCCTCGCTTCCATGGCGGTCCGCGGCGGCTACGCGCGCGCGGCGGTGCAGCTTGCAGCGAAATTCACTCCGTCACTTTGACCCATTCGGCGGCTTGCTCCTCCCGCCCAAGGGAGTACGCTGACGCGCATTAATCGATCCGGATCCAGATTATGCGCAAACTCCTTTTGAGCTTCCTCGCCGTCACGGCGTTCGCCGCTGCATTCGATCCACCGCCCGCCAACGCCGTGTTCTGGCGCGGCGTGACGGCCCCGACGAACATCGACATCCACGGCTATCCGATCATCAAGGAGCCGCCGCCGAGCACATGCCAATTGATCCATGTGAATGGATTCTGGGTCCGGCAGTGCCTGGATTTGTCGCATCGCTATCGGCGATGAGCGAAGTCGCGCTTCGTCGGGACAGTTCCGGACCGCTTCGTTGCCTCACCCGGATTGCGTCTGCGACGCAAGCCGGCCTCTCCCGCCAGGAGAGAGGCCGGACTTCGCGGCTAGTTGGCTCCGCCCGCAGAATCGTCGAGCGCCTTGAAGGCATCCTCGAGCTGAGGTGACAGCGCGACGTTGAGCTTCTCGCCGGTCGGCAGCCGGGCGACGAACCACTTGTTGTAGAGGGGGACGATGTCGCGGTTCGAGGCGAGCTTGCGGAAGGCGCGCTCGACCACGTCCTTCATCTGCGGCTCGCCCTTGCGGTACATGATCCCATAGGGATCGTAGGACAGATAGTCGCCGGTGACGCGGAATTTGTCCTGCGACTTGTGCCGCGCGATCAGGCCGTAGAGCAGGATGTCGTCGGTCGCGAACGCATCCGCCTTGCCGTCCACCAGCATCTGGTAGGACTGCTCGTGATCGGGCGCAGTCACGATGTTGAGGCCGAGCTGTTGCTTGGCGTCGACATTGTGCATCGCCTGCTCGTTGGTGGTGCCCTTGGTCACCACCACCGTCTTGCCCTTGAGGTCGGCGACCTGGTTGACGCCGGAGGCCTTCGGCACCATCAGCTTGGTGCCGGCCACGAACATCAGCGGCGAGAAAGCGACCTGCTTGCCGCGCTCGGCATTCGCCGTGGTCGATCCGCATTCCAGATCGATCTTCTTGTCGACGACCGCGGGAATGCGGTCGTCGGAGGTCACCTTGACGTAGTCGATCTTGAGGTTGGCGTCGTCGACCTCGGCCCCGATCTCGTCGACGATCGCATCGCACAGCTCGAGGCTGTAGCCGATCGGCCGGTTGGAGTGGTCGAGGAAAGAGAACGGCAGCGAGCTTTCGCGATAGCCGACCCGCACCGCGTGCGTGGCCTTGATGTTGGCGAGCGTGGGGCTGAGCCCCTCGCCCGCCGGCTGTGCGGACACCGGTCCGATCAGCAGGCCTGCCGCCAGCAGGCATGCTGACAACATGCCTGTCGACAGGAGCCGGCCCTCAGCCCGTATCGGCCTCCAGCGGGCGCGATGCATGCATCCCTCCCGTCAATGACCGGCCATCACGGCGCCGGGCACCGCATCCTGCGGCACCGCGTCGTCGGGCCCGAGCTCGTGCTCGGCCTTCAGCTCGCCCTCCCACTTCGCGACCACGGCGGTGGCCAGCGAGTTGCCGATCACGTTGGTGGCGCTGCGGCCCATGTCGAGGAAGGTGTCTATGCCCATGATCATCAGCAAACCGGCCTCGGGGATGTTGAACTGCGACAGCGTCGAGGCGATCACCACCAGCGACGCGCGCGGCACACCGGCCACGCCCTTCGAGGTGATCATCAAGGTCGCCAGCATCGCGAACTGCGTGCCGAGCGACATCTCGATGTGGTAGGTCTGCGCGATGAAGACGCTCGCGAAGGTGCAGTACATCATGGTGCCGTCGAGGTTGAAGGAGTAACCGAGCGGCAGCACGAAGGCCGAGATTCGCGAGGAGGCGCCGAACCGGTTCAGCCCCTCCAGCGTCTTCGGGTAGGCGGCCTCCGACGAGGCGGTCGAGAACGCGATCATCAGGGGCTCGCGGATCAGCCGCAACAGATGGCTGTAGCGTGGCCCGATCACGATGAACCCGACGATGACCAGGATGCCCCACAGGATCATCAGCGACAGATAGAAGCCGCCCATGAACACGATCAGCTTCCAGAGCACGCCGAGGCCATTCTTGGCGACGGTCGCCGTGATCGCCGCCCACACCGCGATCGGGGCGAACAGCATCACGTAACCGGTGACCTTGAGCATGATGTGCGCGAGGTCGTCGATCA
>DASVOL010000427.1:0-2190 GCA_036383375.1 Bradyrhizobium sp.
CCGTCGCGCGGCTCCCACGCCTCGGCGCCATGATCATGATCCGCATGATCGTGGACGAGGACGACGCGCGGCCGCGCGGCAGCTTCGTGCTTGTGCTCGGCCGCCTTCTCGTAGACTTCGGCCTTGAGGATCAGCGGAACGGTGCCGAACTGCTGGACCGCGGTGACGATCAGGCCAACGATGAATCCGGCAATGACCGAGGAGAAGACGATCGAGCGAAACGTGCTCATGCCGAGGGGATCAGTGGCAGGGGAAGGCGTTGGAATGGCGCACATCGTGCGCGGCGTTATGGATCACGTCGATGTGCGAGAAGCCGACCACGCCGACGATGAACAGGCCGAGCGACATCGCCATCAGGGACTGGGCAAGCCGTCCGACCTGTCGGGCGGCGACCGGCAGATGCGTCACTTGAGCTTGCGCGACCTGGGCTTGGGCGGACTGGGACTGGCTCATGGTCGTTCTCCACATTCGATTTGGTCGGCTTCTAGCAGCTTTCGAGCGATGTCGCGACTGGTAAGATGCAGATTTGTTCCAAGGGGGATGCGCTTGCGCAGGATCTTGGCGCTTGCTGCGGCCCTGAACGCCTCTTCGAACCGTACGAAATAGCCGATGCAGCCTTCCGGGGTCGGGTCGGCGCCGAGCAGCGTCCGAAACGCGCCCCGATGCACCGCGCAGATCGCGCCGTGCTCCGGGAGCGGAAAGACGAGGGAAGTGATGTCGGCGCGCCAGTGGGCAGCGCTGTTCTCGGCGTAGCTGCCGCCCGGAGATTCGTTAGCGCCGGATGGTGAATTCACCGGGACCTCGCCGCGATTCCCACTTGGCCTGCTCGAGCTCGGGACGATCACATTCCGCCTGGGGGTAACCGATGCAGAGGTAGCCGATGAATTTCCAGGTGTCCGGTATTTCCAGAATCTGATGAACTCGGCCTGGATTGAAGATCGAGACCCAGCCGAGCCCGACGCCGTCCGCGCGCGCGGCAAGCCACATCGAACAGATCGCGGCGACCACCGAGTATTCTGTCGTCTCCGGCATCGTCGCGCGGCCGAGACCGGAGCCGATCTGGTCGCTCTTCTCGGCAAACACGGCGAGATGGCTAGGCGCCTCTTCGAGGCCGGATAGTTTCAATGCTGCATATTTTGCTGCACGCTCGCCGGAATAGGATTGCAGCGCGTCGGCGTTGCAGATCTTGAAGTCCTCGATGACGGCGCGGCGCCGTGCCGCATCGTCGACAATGACGAACCGCCAGGGCTGGCTCAACCCGACCGAAGGCGACAGGCAGGCGATCTCGATCAGCCGTTCGATCGTACCGTCAGGCAGCGGATCGGTCCGGAAGCGGCGCACGTCGCGCCGCCACACGAACAGTTCGTGCAGTTGCCGGCGAAACGCATCGTCGAATGCGACCATCGCGGGGCCTTTGCCGGGATCGATCGTGTTGCTCATTTCAGCTTCATCGGCAGGCCCGCGACGACGAACTCGACTTCGTCCGCCGCGCCGGCAATGCCCTGGTTCATGAGACCTGCGGCGTCGCGGAAGGTTCGCGCCAGTGCGTTGTCGGGCACGATGCCGAGGCCAACCTCGTTGGTGACCATGATGACCGGGCTGCGCTGGCGCGACAACGCGTCCGCCAGCCGCGTGACTTCCTGCGACCAGTCGCGCTCGGCATGCAGCAGGTTGGACAGCCACAACGTCAGGCAATCGACCAGCCTTGCGCCGCCGCCATCGGTCTCGGTCAGTGCCTCCACCAGGTCGAGCGGCACCTCGCGTTCGATCCAGTCATTGCCGCGCCGTGCACGATGCTTGGCGATGCGCTCATCCATCTCCGTGTCGAGCGCCTCGGCGGTCGCAACATAGACCGGCTGACCTGGAAAGCTGCGCGCGCGCAATTCGGCGCGGCGGCTCTTTCCGGACCGGGCTCCGCCGGTGATCAGAATGACGGCCATATGGTCTCCCGTTGCGAACCGGTATCCGCTTCGCCTCAAAACGCTCTAACCACCAATCGCGGTAAAAGACAAAGCCGAAATCCGTCCCGGAGGGCTTGCACTCCACCGGCGTCTTGCGCATCAGGGGGATCGCGGTGAGGAGAGGTGCGTGGGTTTTGCAGGAGCGATGGCGGTGGCGATGGCTGTGGACGCCTTGATCGGCTGGCCGGCCTGGCTGTTTGCCCGCATCGGCCATCCCGTGACCTGGCTC
>DASVOL010000428.1:0-1634 GCA_036383375.1 Bradyrhizobium sp.
ATCCTGTCGCGCAGATAGGCGTCCATCAGATCGGGCGCAGAGGCGCCGAACATCCTGATGCGGCCGGTGTGCAGCAAAAGCAGCAGGCCGGTGGCGTGCGCGAAGCAGTCCACCATCACGGTATTGGCCTTCTGCCTTGACGCGCCCAGCGCCTCGGCGGCTTCGGCGATCGGATGCAGCGCGGCCTCCAGCGCCGCGTTCAGCGCTTGGTCGCGGTCGTGGCCGAGCCCGGCCGGCTTCATGCCGCCGCGGAACAGATAGAAGCCGAGATCGAGGTCGCGCGGATTATCCGCATAATAGCGGAAGAAGCCCATGCCGGCGGCGTGCAGCCGCTGTTTGGCGCCGCGCGTCGTCGCGACCGAAGCGCTGACGGCTTCGCCGAGCGAAGCCAGCGATTGCCGCAGCACCTCGGCATAGATCGCTTCCTTTGAATCGAAGTGGAAATACAGCGCCGCCGGGGTGTAGCCGGCCCGCGTCGCGATCGCCCGCAGGCTCGCGCCCTCGAGCCCTTCTTCGGCGAACACGCTGCGCGCGGCATCCAGGATCAGCTCCCGCTTGTGGCGGCTGACCGCTTCCTTCCTGCTCTCGCGCATCTGCATCGGCGAATCCGTCCTTGACTCAATTTGAACAGCGTTAGATAATTTAACAGTATTAAAATAAATGAGCAAGGGAGAAGCGCCATGCTGATGACGGCCGCGGACTACCGGGAATCCCTGCGCCGCTACAAGCCGCGGGTGTTCGTCAATGGCGAGGCCGTGGCGAGCGTGGCGGACGAGCCGTTGCTGGCGCCGGGCGTCGCAGGTGTCGGCGTGACCTATGATTTCGCGCATCGGCCTGAGCACGTTCCGATCATGACGGCGCGGCAGGCGACCTCGGGCAAGACCGTCAATCGCATGCTCCACATCGATGAGAGCTCGCAGGACTTGCTCTACAAGCTCGAGGCAGTGCGGCTGGTGTGCCGCACATCAGGCTGCGCCCAGCGCTACCTCACCCATGATGCCCTGAATGGTCTCTATCAGGCGACCAGATTGACCGACGATCGCCACGGCACCGACTACAGACAGCGCTTCCTCAATTATCTGCACGAGGTGCAGGACCAGGACCTGACGCTCGGCATCGCCATGACCGACGCCAAGGGCGACCGCTCGAAGCGGCCTGGCCTGCAAGCCAATCCGGACGTCTACGTCCACATCAAGGAGCGCCGCCCCGACGGCATCGTGATCCGCGGCACCAAGGCGATCGTGACCGGCGCGCCCTACATGCACGAATTCCTGGTCATGCCCTGCCGCACCCATGTGCCCGATGATCGGGATTTTGCGGTCTGTTGCGCCGTGCCTGTCGACGCGCCCGGCGTCACCATCGTTGCGCGCCCGGCGGGCCGGCCCGGCGATGCCAGCGCGAAATTTTCAGCCAAGTACGGCCAGTCGGTCGGCGTCGTGATGTTCGACGACGTGTTCGTGCCGCATGACCGCGTCTTCCTCGCCGGCGAGACTGAGGAGGGCGGTTTCCTCACCACGTCCTACGCCACCCATCACCGCCATTCCTGCATCGGCGCGCGCGCCGGCTTCGGCGATCTGTTGATCGGCGCCGGCGCGCTGATGATCGAGGCCAACGGGCTCGATGCCGAGAAGCAC
>DASVOL010000429.1:0-28089 GCA_036383375.1 Bradyrhizobium sp.
CTGCAATCGCATCCGTCAGCGCGTGGAAACCAGGTGGTCGAGGACCAGGCGAGGGCGGGGCGCGAGGCGCTCCGCGCTCAATCGCATCGGCGGCCTCAGAGAGTTCTTCAACGTCGTAGTGACGGATGAAGATGCCAGGTAAGCCCCCTGTAATGACAATGACTCGTACCGATGGGGCTATCCCTGCAGCGGTGACCGCATCAAACATCTCGGCCGCCCCGGCGGCCGTCATGGTGCCGAACGGGGCGTTGGCATAGGTGATAACACGGACCGCGCCGCGATCCTCGCTGGAAACAAGAGACATGGCCTACCCTCACCACGACGGCTCGCCGGACAGTCACGCATCGGCGGCGTACCGCCCAGGATGCGCTCGGGCTCCGGACCGATCAAGACTTGGAGCGCCAATATTACCATTGCAGCCGAGCTGATTAGCCCCAGACTCCTGCTTCCCGGCATGCGTTTTTCCGACGCGCGGGAGTTTCTGGAAATCGGACAACAGGCTCGCATTCTCGTAAAGTCCGACGAAGACTGCTTCGTTCTGGTCGAGGAGCTTCAGCGGCTCGAAGCAAAATAAGGTCGCCTTCCCATTGAGCGACCTCGACCCGGCAGATGATCCCGGATCGGCATTTGTATAGATGACCGCGAGCAATGCGCGGCCATCCTTCATGTTTCCCCTACTTCACTTCGTCCCAACTGGTGCCGTTGAACTTCTGCAGTACCACGTATGTCACCACGCGATAATCCGTCGGGCTTGTGTTGATCAGGCTGCCGGGCAGCAGCAAGCCAAGCCGGAAGTTCTTCAGGTTTGCGGCCTGCTTCATGATGTTCTCCCGGGTCAGGTCGTCGCCGCACTGGCGCAGCACCTGCTCCAATGTTTGAGCTACGGCATAGCCGGCCACAGTCAAACTGTCGTTGGTATCTGTGCCAGGCATGTTCTCCTTCATCCAGGCCCTCCACGCGGCAATATCTGGATCGTTCGCCCAACGAGGATCGGTGGCATCCTTGATAAACCCCGCGGTCATGATGCCTACTGACTTCTCGAGCCCCGCGGGCTTGAAAGTCGCTCCGATCGAGGCGGCTCCAAGATGCAGGAAAGTCTCCGGCTTCCACTTCAGATCCCACATCTTGCTGATCGCCTGCGCCGCCTGCTTCGCGTACGTGAAGAGAAACAAAGCATCGGCGCCGGTGTTCTGGAGGATCACCATCTGGCTGTCGATGGTCGGATCGGTCGGCTGGAAACCCTGGGCGCTGACAATCATTTTATCGGCGTCCGGCCCGAGCCCGTCCTTGAGGCCGGCGATCAGGTCCTTGCCGAAATCGTCGTTCTGATAAAGGACTCCGATCTTCGGATGCGGGTTGTGGGCGAGCAGGCTTTTTGCGTAGAACTTCGCCTCATCGTGAAGGTTGGGCTGCCATCCCATTGTCCAGTAAAAATGTTCGGGATCGTTGAGTGCCGACGACCCTGCGGCCGGAAACAGCTGGGGCACACCCTGCTTGTTGAGATAGGGGCGGATCGCCATATTTAATGGCGTACCGAGGACACCGAAAATCAGCGCGACCTCGTCGCCCTCGACGAGGCTCCGAACATTCTCGACCGCTTTCGGCGGCGAATAGCCGTCGTCCCGGCTGATAAACGTGATCTTGCGGCCGTTAATGCCTCTCTTGGTGTCATTCAACCACTTGAAGTAGGCTGCTTCGGTCTTGCCGAGCACCCCGTAGGCCGAGGCTGGTCCGCTGTAGGCGATCGTCTGCCCGACCTTGATTTCGCTATCGCTGACACCGGGACCATACTTTTTCTCAGCCAGAGCCTGCTGAGCAAACAGAACGAACGCCGCTCCGATCAGCGCGGTGACGCGAATGGACATTGGCTTCCTCCGGATTTTCTTTGTTTTAGCGCAGCAATTTTGATCGAACGCCACCGGCTTGGCAATAACCGCGCAGGCTCACATCGCCCAAGAGCGACAGCTAATCTTTCGCGAAGCTTGAACCGGCCTTAAGCCAACCGGAAGCATCCAGGCGGCCGTCGGAAAACAACTGGTGTAGTGCAAGATCGCATCTGGACGTCATCTCTCAGAGCCTCGCCCATTAGGCGGCGCAGATAAGGCCAGGACGGAGCCGTCGTCTCACCGATCAACGGATTGCGGGCAAGCGCGTGAAACCGCGGCTTCGAACTGCTCGTCGAGCAATTTGTTTTTGACCGCATCACGTCCAGGTTCGAGATAGGCCGGTTCTTCCAGTTTCGCCCGCTCAGCGGCAAGCCGGACTGCCAAGCTCGTCGAACATGGCCCGGCAGTCGTCTGCCCTACCTGCCGCGTACCTTTTGCCATACCAGAGGCGCGGCAAATACGGCACTCACTCTGCCGCGAAACCAGCAGGCGCGGGCTTGGTCAATTGTGACGCACGTCACAGTGACCGTCGCTTGGAGTTCGTATCCTTCCCACACCGGTCGCAATGGAGCCGCCGGCAACAGAGGGAAGGCAGATGAAGATGACGAGCATTCGTGAACTGTCGGCCGACGAACTGGGAGTCGTTTCGGGCGGCAAGCCGACCAGCCCGGTCAGTGTTCCTGCAAATGCGTTCGACAAGCTGCTGGCGGCGATCGACAAGAATCTTGCGATGGTAAAGCAGCTACAGCCCGGCGGTTACCTTCCGCCCGGCTAAGGCAACGAGCCACATTGTGGCCCCCATGCCCATGGTTACAGTGGTTACGTTACGGTTCGGTTCTCTAGAGAACCGATATCGACGTAACCACCCGTGCCTCCTCCGCGGCTTGTGCCGTGGAGTAATTGGCTCGCAAGGCTTGGCGCACTCTGCCAGCACCCCGTCGAGAAACTATTTTCTCTAGACGCCGGACCGAGGGTCGCAACCGCATTGCGTGAAGCGGGCTTGCCAGAGTAGTCGCAAAATGGACGGTGTGAACCGCCTTAGGAGGATGTCGTTACTGTAGCGGCGGTTCGCCTTTTCGGCTCGGCGCGTCCTTGCGCTCTTTGGAGCGCGGGACACTTGCAGGCGCTTGGAAGCAACAATGTCAAGACTTTCGGGCCTGATCAAATCTCAAGACAACAAGCTATTGCTCCTGCTGATGCACCAACAGCTCGGCAATCCGATTGTCGGCCCGGCGGAGCCTCCGACAAAGCTCGCGGCTGATATTCTGTATCACGAGGACATAGGCGTGGATGTCTGCCTTGCAATACATATAAAGGTTTCGAGCCGTAAGCTCATACAGGACAGTCGCGCTTTGCGCCGCGACGGAAGCCGAACGATTTTGCATTTCGATGAGCGTCATCTCGCCAAAAAAATCACCGGGCCCAAGACTTGCCATCCGAATTGGGCGCCCCGAATGCCCAAGCCTGCTCACGACGAGCTCGCCTGAGTGAATGACAAACATTGAGCGCCCCGGCTCTCCTTCCGCTACGATCGTGGCGTCGACGTCGAAGCGGCGCTCGATGAGCATTGAAATCAACAGATCGAGGCTTGTATCTGACAGCCCTCCGAAGAAAGGCGTGGCAAGCAGGAAAGCTTTCAATTCGGGAGAGCTGACAGCCATCACGCTAATATACCGCCACTCGCGGCGGCAGCAAGCCCGGCGGTCCGAGTGAGTACAGCGTCAGCTCGTTCAGATGAACCGGCGCCCGTCGTCTAGCCGGCGTGATCGCGCCGAGGAGCTTCGTTGCGCCGGTTCATGCGCGACTTCAGAGCCGGCATAGTTCAGAGTGCCAGCTCTGACGCGCACCTGCCGGTTGATTACACCGGAAACGGTCCGAACGGACCTCCCCCCGTAGGAAAGGTAGGGCCGGTGCCGGTCGGAAACCGTGGACCATGCCCGATCGTCGGAGAAACATAAATGACGCCTCCATGACCGTCGGAAACCGGGATTCCGAAGCAACCGCCGGTCACGGATTCAAATTCCTCGTCCGACAGCGGACGGACCGTCTGATGCTCATTCTGGTATGCACTCATCAAAGTCTCCATCTGTCTAAGGTAAACGGATGATCGGTGTCATCCGGGTGCAGCTTGCCGCGTCAACGCGCCGTGCGCTGTGATCTTGATCACGCAGCTCATGAAGGCGATGCAGACCCACGCTTTTCACGGGATCGTCGATGTTCCTGTGGATTCAGGCGCAGCAATAACCTCGCAGATCGACATGCCGCACTGCCATTAAAAGTAATGCGAGGTTCTCGTTTCCGAGACCTCGCATCCTTTGATCCCTCTCCGGTAGCCCAGGGCAAGAACCAGGTCGGAGCTAGCTCCGAATGGGTCCTCCCGGCGAGGTGGGAATGTGAAGTTGGCTCAAAAGCCAATTTATGAAATCGGAAACAGCCGAGCCGCCGGTTCCGCCATTATTGCGGCTTCCCCCGCACGCGGAATCGAGCTCGTCTCCAGTCAACTCACGAATTTTCTGCATGGTACGCTCCTCTCATCTGTTGGACTTCTGCCCGCTGAGCTCATGCCCGCCAAAGCGAAACTCGTGATGCGGGCGCGCCCGGGTCTCGCTTTGGTCGGACGGGATGCTCAGAAGATCTGGCTGATGCAGTACCCGATCCCGGCGAGAAGCCCGCCGCCAATGGCACCGGGTACGGCGCCGATGCCGCCAACCGCCGCACCGCCCATGCCGCCCGTCACTGTTCCGCCCCCCAGCGCCTTGGCGAAATCTCCCCAGCTCCACTTGCCGCCGGCCACCGCGTCGAGTTCGTCGATGGAAAGCTCGCGGGTGGCTGAATTGTCGTTCACGTTACGCGTCATTTCAGTCCTCCTTGCTGTGTTCATGGTGCGGGACCATCCCGTAACCAGGGTGCAGCATGTCTCTGCTGCCCGGAGGCTTCCGTGAGAATTGTCACTCCAGCTGAACCCCGCTGCAGTCAAGCCGGCTGTTCTGAGCCGCGCGGGCTCCAGGGGCGAAGCCAACGTCGCGCGTCAAAACTCGGGCCCATGATCGCGCACAATCGCGCCTCGTGATGCAGGTCACGCCCGATCTGAATGGCAGATCTATTGTGGCGCGCGGAGTTCGCGAAGGGACGGTCCGTCCCGGACATCTGGCGGAAAACACGAAGGAGCGTCCACAATGTGGGACCAGGGATCCGCCGACAGATCCCGCATTCAGCGTCAGCAAATGCGTGGCGTGTTACAGGCGATCGCGAATGGAGTTCAGGATGCCAGTCGTTGTATCGATGACCCTCAACGCCTCCTGTGCTTTTCCGAACCCCACCGGATTTTTGTTGCATTGCTCGGACAACTGCACCAGCCGCTTTCTCTCGCCGGTCAGAATGACGTTGGTTTTATCGACCGCAAACTTGACGACACCTCGCAACGGACTGTCGTCGCCGACGTCGGTCAAATCCTTCTCCATCGTGATCAGATATTCGTAACTGGCGAGTTCGTCGGAAATCTGCAGAAGCTCGCGGATCGTGGAGTTGACACAGACGATGTCCCCGTTCGGTACGTCCGAGCGCTTGACGGTCTCGACGAGATCACTCATCAGATTCGCAAACAACGGCCTCAGGCTTTCCGCCTGCTTGCGATCGCTCTCGGAAAGGACCCCGGCCTGTGAGACAGGGGACCATAGCGAACCCAGCGCTACACTCGTCACGAGCACGGCCTGCTGCGCGTGCGCTGCAAACAACCGCCTTGCCCTGCCGCTCAGCGTGCGCATTCGAGCCTCGGCACCGATTTCGCGCCGGTCGTTGTTGTGACCACGTCTGATCTATGCGAAGATGTCGGCATATTCATTCAATCAATTCAGTCCTTTGCGTGCTGATATGTCCACCTCGGAAACGCTCGGACAGCCGGAGAATAGGAGTGCGACCTCCGAGCCGCAACGGGCATTTCGGGCGATGGCGCTTGATCGCGCGGCCTCGCCTGAACAGCTTGATCAGCTCGTCGTCATCACCAGGCCTGCGGACTGGATTATCACGGTCGTTTTCCTTGTTGCCGTGGTGGCCGCGGTCGTGTGGAGCATTTTCGGGCGCGTACCCACCCGCGTCTCCGGCGAGGGAATCCTGATCAGCAATGGTGGCAAGGTGGTCGACGCGGTCTCGGCCGCGGCCGGCCGGCTGCAGTCCGTTGCCGTCACTGTCGGCGACCACGTCGACCTTGGTCAGTCGATCGCTCAGATCGTTCAAACCGACATTGAGCAGAAGCACACGGCGGCGGTCGAAGTATTACGGGAGCGCCAGCGCGAATATACCGACCTCAAATCGAAGGTCGCAGCCGAGCTCGCCGCCAAGAGCCAGAATTTCGAGAAACTCGAAGCCGCACTCGAACAGGTCATCAAGGCGACCGGCCAGCGCGTCGATTATCTGTCGGTTGACGTCAAGAACCTCGAAGGGCTGCTCGCGAAGGGTTACACGACGCGACGCAACCTGGAGGACCGGCGGCAGGAACTGAGCGATGCGCAGCAACGCCGCCTCGACGCGCAGAATGAGATTCTCAAGCTCAGGGCGCAGAAGACGGACCTAGAAACACAGCGCGAACGCGACATTCAACAATCCGAATTTACCCTGAACGAAGCGCGCCGGCAGGTGAATGCGGCCGCGGAGCAGTTGAGCCAGAATACGCAGGTCCTCAGTCCGATGGAAGGCCGTGTCCTCGAAGTGAAGATCTCTCCCGGCTCGGTACTCTCGGTCGGGATGCCCGTGGTCCAGATCGAAACCGAAGGCAGCAAGCTCCAGGCCATCGTCTATATTCCAGCTGAACATGGCAAGCAGATCAAGCCGGGGATGCAGGTTCATCTCGAGCCGAGCACCGTCAAACGCGAAGAGTTTGGCATGATGCTGGGCACGGTTTTGAGAGTCTCTGACTTCCCGATGACGCCTCAGGGCATCAGCGCGGCGTTGCACAATGAAAGCCTGGTGTCGCGCTTCTCCCACAACGGCGCGCCATATGCTGCCGAGGTGGCACTTCAAGAGGATGATTCCACCGCGACGGGCTATCGCTGGGCCGTGGGCAATGGGCCTGCCACTCATTTGACGAGCGGAACCCTGGCGCACGCGGAAATCACAACTCGGCGGCAACGGCCGCTCGATCTGGTGATCCCCTTGATCAGGCACCTAACGGGAATTGATGGATAAGTCCCCTCCCACGTCGACAAACGCGCGGCACGGTCGCCTATCGGGACTGCTGCGCAAGCAGGTGAAGCGGACCCCGGTTGTCCTGCAGATGGAGGCGGTCGAATGCGGCGCTGCGGCGCTCGCAATCATTCTCGCCTATCACGGCGCCTGGATTCCCCTGGAGCAGCTCCGCATTGCCTGCGGCGTATCGCGCGACGGAAGCAAGGCCAGCAACATCGTCAGGGCGGCGCGGCGCTACGGCCTGGTTGCAAGGGGGTACAGTGTCGAGCCGCCCGCGCTGACTACGCTTCCGACACCCTGCATCATCCACTGGAACTTCAATCATTTTGTGGTCCTGGAGGGTATCAAGGCCCGGCACGCCTATATCAACGATCCTGCGAGCGGCCGCAGACGCATTAGCTTGGCCGAGCTCGATCTCGCCTTCACCGGAGTTGTGCTGGTCTTCGAGCGCGGCGAAGAGTTCAAAATGGTCGGCAGCAAGCCCAACGGGATCGGGCTGCTGCTGCAAGAGTTGCGTCATTCAAGGGCCGCGGTTGTCCTGCTGGTGATCGTGAGTATCGTGCTCGTCGTTCCCAACATCCTTGCCGCAGGCTTTTCCAAGATTTTTGTCGACGACATTCTGATCCAGCACAACAATCGCTGGCTCATGCCACTCCTGATTGGAATGGCGCTAACGGCGACCTGTCGCGCGGTGATGGTCGCGGTTCGTCAGTCGGTGCTATTACGATTGCAGGCCAAGCTCTCTGTTGTCATGACCAGTCGCTTCCTGTGGCGCGTGATGGCGCTGCCGATGGAATTCTTTACCCAGCGCCATGCCGGGGACGTTGCCAGCCGCGTTGCGTCGAACGAGCAGGTCGCACGCCTTTTGTCCGGCGGAATTACGATGAACGCGCTCAGCTTGACGTCGGTGCTGCTGTTTGCCGGCGCGATGGCGGTCTATGACGTCAGCCTGACGGTGCTGTGCGTCGCGATCGCCTTGCTGAACGTTCTGCTGCTTCGCCTGGTTGGGGCGCGACGGCAGGAGCTCAGCTACCGGCTCGCGGTTGAACGGGGCAAGCTCCTGGGCGCCACGGTGGGCCTGGTGCGTACCATCGAAACCATCAAGGCGAGCGGCCAGGAGGATGACGCGTTTGGCAAATGGGCGGGCCTCCAGGCCAACAATCTGAACGCCGAACAGAGGCTTGGTGCATCGGCCATCATCTTGGACATGATGCCGACGCTGCTCTCCGGGCTGATGGTCGCGGCGATCCTCGGGCTCGGTGGTTTGCGGGTTATCGAAGGCTCGCTGACGCTTGGCAGCCTGGTTGCATTCCAATCCCTAGCGGCGAACTTCTCGGAACCATTCGAGAATCTCGTCAACTATTTCGGCGGCCTGCAGACCATCAAGGGAGCGCTCGAACGGCTCGAGGATATTCGCAAATACCCACTCCGGCCCGCGCCACCCGGCAACGCCATCGATGGCGTTCCATCAAAGCTTGCCGGCAGGGTCGAGCTTCGCAACATCAGCTTCGGCTATTCGGTTCTGGAACCGCCGCTGCTGGCCGACCTGTCGCTGGCGATCCCTGCGGGATCGCGCGTGGCACTTGTCGGCGTCTCCGGCAGCGGAAAATCGACGCTCGGCAAATTGATCTGTGGGCTGTACGAGCCGTGGGCGGGAGAAATTCTATTCGATCAATGGAAGCTGGCGGCGCTTCCATCCCAGGAGTTCGCAAATTCCGTCTCCTATGTGGACCAGGATATATTTCTGTTCGAGGGGACCGCGCGCGACAACCTGACCCTTTGGGATTCGACGGTGGATGAGCGCGACTTGATCGCCGCCGCGCGGGATGCGTTGATCCATCAAGACCTGGCCACGCGTCCCGGGAACTATGACTGCCACATCAATGAGGGCGGCGGCAATTTCAGCGGAGGGCAACGCCAACGTATCGAAATCGCTCGGGCGTTAGTCTGCAATCCGTCAATTCTCGTCCTGGACGAAGCAATGGCCGCCCTCGATCCGATCACGGAAAAGGTCATCGACGACAACCTGCGACGCCGAGGCTGCACCTGCATCATCATCGCACATCGCCTGAGCACTGTGCGTGATTGCGACGAAATCATCGTACTGGAGCATGGCCGGATCGTGGAACGCGGCACCCACGAACAGCTTGTCGCGCTCCAGGGCGCCTATGCAAGGCTCGTGACAAGCGAATGAGTAACCCCGGCACCAGGGATGAGTTTGCGACCGCGAGGCCAATTGAAGCCCCCGCCCCTCACCGCGTGGCGGTCGATCCGCGGCATCCCATTCTCCTCAACGAACGCGATCAGGTACTGGAGGTGAGCGCCGGTCATATCGATATCTTCGCCGTGGAGACGGACGGCGTCCGACATCATCTGCTTCGATGTGAAATTGGCGAAGTCATACTGGACCTGCACACGGCCTGTGAAAGGACAGCGATTCAGCTGCAGATCATCGCGGTCGGGGGTCCCGACGCGGAGATCATCACGGTCTCACGAAGCGAGATCGCCACTGAACGCATGTCGGGCTGGATCGGCCGGGTCTCCATGCTCGCGGCCGGCTCGGCCCGATCGGACAACGCTTCCGAATTGATCGGCGGCGAAACGAGTGAACTGCGTCCGGGCGAGCGTTGCCGTGGCCCGAAGCGAAGCATCGTGTGGGCCCGCATCGAAGCAGGAGGCGTGAAAGTATTGGATCTCGACCTGGAGCTCGAGGCCGGAGGTCCCTTCATTCCGCTCACAGCGGAGGTCTGGCTGGAAGCCGGCGAGAGTGGCGCCAGAATCATAGCGGAGCCGACCGCGCCTGAACTGCCTCTGGTCTGGCTGGCCCTCGACCGCTTCCATGTCGCGATTGCCGCCAGTCTGGAGCGGTGGCTTCGACATGAGCGGTCGTCCGAGCGGCAGCAACTCGCCCGGCGAGCCGAACTGACCCGTGCGCGAACGCTGGATGCCCTTGAGCGTCTGTCCGAAGTTGTCACCGCGCCAACCGGTCGGACGCAGGTCGAGCTGGACGCCAGCGATCCCCTGCTCGCCAGTTGCCGCCTCGTTGCGGACGCATCGGGAAGCTCCACCATTCATGCGAGCCGAACGCATCCCGCAAGCCAGAGTTTCAGCGACATCCTGCAGATCGCGCGTGCATCGCGATTACGAATTCGCCGCGTCCAGTTGCGCGATCGTTGGTGGAAGTCGGATTCCGGCCCCCTGCTGGGGTGGCATGGGCCCGAAAGAGACCCGGTCGCTCTGATCCGTGACCGGCGCGGCCGGTACACGATGATCGATCCGAAGCAAGGATGGCGGCAACCGGTCGGTGGCTCGGTTGCAAGCGCTCTCGCACCGGAAGCCGTCAGCTTCTACAAAGCCCTGCCCGCGCACCCACTTCGCTATCGTGATCTGCTATCATTCGCGACCGGAGGCCTCTCCGGCAGCATGGTCCGCATGACCCTCGTGATCATTGCCATCGGGTTGCTGTCGCTGATACCGCCGCTGGTGACGAATCTGTTGGTCAATTCCGTGATCCCCCGCACTGAGATCGACCAGCTCGTCGTTTGCGCGGCAGCGCTCTCCGTCACCGCGATCGCGATAGCGGGACTGCAGGGAATGCAGGGACTGGTCACGCTCCGGCTCGAAGGCCTCCTCGATTACAAGCTCCAGGCCGCCCTCATCGATCGACTGCTCCGGTTACCGGCGTCGCTGTTTCGCGACTACACGACCGGAGATTTGGTCGACCGGTCGATGGGCATTGAAGCGACGCGCCAGATCGTTACCGGACGGACCTTGCGAGGCTTTACATCGGCCCTGTTCGGAATGTTCAGTATTGGGCTCATGCTCTACTACGACCTCAGGCTCGGCAGTATCGCGCTTCTACTGATCGCGCTCCGGGCGGCCGCAATCGTCGCGACCAGCGCCGTGCGAATCTACTACGAAAGCAAGCACTTCAATCTGCAAGGCAAGGTCAGCGGTTTTGTGCTGCAACTGATCGCCGGCGTCAGCAAGCTTCGCGTGGCGAACGCCGCAAGTCGCGCACTGGCGCGATGGTCGGGACAATTCGCCGTTCAAAAGCGCTACTTCATCGCCTCGCAGCGAGCGGCCAACGTTCTGGTCGTCTTCGAGACGGCCTTCCCCCTTCTAGCCACGTTGATCATTTTTGCGATCGCCTCGCGCACCAACAGTCAGCTCTT
Organism: Bradyrhizobium sp.; assembly: GCA_036383375.1. Lineage (GTDB taxonomy): Bacteria > Pseudomonadota > Alphaproteobacteria > Rhizobiales > Xanthobacteraceae > Bradyrhizobium. The sequence goes on from DASVOL010000429.1 coordinate 11,243, forward strand.
GGCCGATCTCGGCGCCTTTCTCGGTTTCCTTTCCGCGTTCGGCCAGACCACGGCAGCGATCGGCAACTTTGCCGCGAGCATGAGCGAATCGCTGGTGGTCATCCCCCATCTCACCAGGATGAAGCCGATTCTCTCCGCTGCCGCGGAGATCGCCGAAGATCGACGCCCGGCGGGCGAGCTGATAGGCGAGATCGAGTTCTCCGGCGTCACTTTCCGCTATGTCGAGGGTGGACCTACGGTTCTTGATGACATTACCTTGCGTGTTTCAAGGGGAGAGTATGTGGCAATTGTCGGCCCTTCGGGCAGCGGAAAATCATCGCTGCTGCGATTGCTGCTGGATTTCGAACGACCGGAAGCCGGGACGATCTTCTATGATGGCAAGGCGCTGAACACGATCGAGACCGATGACGTGCGCCGCCAGCTCGGCGTTGTGCTGCAAGACACCAAGCTGGCAACGGGCAGTCTGTACGAAAACATTTGCGGTGGCGTCGACCTGACGCTGGACAAAGCCTGGGAGGCGGCGCGGCTCGCGGCGCTCGACGCCGATATTCGGCAGATGCCGATGGGTATGCACACGGTCGTTGCGGAAGGCATCAATACGCTCTCGGGTGGACAGCGCCAGAGGGTACTCATTGCCCGCGCGCTGGCACGTTCGCCACGCATCCTGCTTTTTGACGAAGCAACGAGCGCGCTCGACAACCAGACCCAGGCGATCGTCGGAGCGTCGCTGGAGCGGCTGAACGTCACGCGGATTGTTATTGCACATCGGCTGAGCACAATCCGCCATGCGGATAGAATCGTGATGCTGGTCGGCGGCAAGATCGTGCAATCGGGAAGCTATGACGAACTGACGAGCGGAACCGGTCCATTTGCAGAGTTCGCGCGGAGACAGCTTGTGGCCTAGCCAATTGGCCGATCGGCCTGCCTACCGCACTCCCGCCATCCTGTCCTATGCCCTGACGGCTGCGAGCACAGAGAATCTCGGACATGGCGTCATGCCGTCCTGACTAGAGTGCCATGGTCGCAGGAGGCGACCAACCACAGGTTCCATCCACGTCGGCTGTGGGGAAAGGGTGATTGCGCGACAACTTGCTGCGCTATCGTGGCGCAGCAAGTCTTTGATTCACTATGCTGCATCGTGTATCGCCGATCGCGTGATCGCGCCGATTCCGGCGAAGATCAGAAGGGCCAAATCGATTTGACGATGCCTTCGACCACGCCGATGACCTGCTTGATTCCGCGAACCAGGCCGTGACCACCGTTACCCGTGCCGGTGCCATTGCCGTCACCGTCCGCACCGCCGACCACACGATCGAGGGCTTCCATCGACATTTCATGGTCGAACTTGTTCATTGCCATTCTCCTGTTTTCGGGAGGGGCCATCCCCTCAAGCCGTGACCACACGCATACGAGGTCATCCGGCTAGTCGGCCGTGATCCACGTCACGCATGGTTTGCGCCGCGGCAAGTTTTTCGTTCCAATCCATCACCGCCAACTTAAGCTAACGAAAGACAAGGAGACCCAAGCAAAACTGAGCAGCACGCAGCGCTCCTGCTGTGTAGATCTTACTTTTCAGTCCACAAACCTTGTCAATCGGCCGATTGGCTCTCCGACACTGCAGGGCCTTGTAGGAGGCGCCATTGTAGCAATGAGTAGACTGGGTCGGACTGCAGGTGATGTTCGAAGACTCCCGCGACCTCAGTGCCGATGACGAGAGTTTGCCGGGGATCGCCCAAGAGGTTGCCCACCATCCGTACGCGGCCGGCATGCGGCAGCTCGACGAGCAGTGCGACATACGGGCCGTGCTGCCTCAACGCCGCATGCGAGGGATGCCACACGCGTTCCCAACTGAAGATACGACCGGTCGGTTCGACCTCAGTCCACGTGAGATCAAAGGCGTGACAATGATGGCATATCCATTCCGGTCCGAACTGCCAGGTACCGCAGCGGTCACAGCGTTGCACCAATAGTCGGCCCCGGCGTAAGCCCTCCCAGTATGGAGCCGAGAGACCATCCGGTTCACTGACTGGGATGGGCAGCCCGACAGGAAGATAGTGCGCGCGTGCAGATCCGCTCATAGTGTGGCCGCCGAACCCAGGATGAGGTTGCTGGCCGGCGTCACCATCGGGCCACCGATGACCAACGCCACATCGTTTCGTCGAACCTGGTTCGTCGACATTCCACGCACCTGACGAACGGCTTCCAGAATAAGCTCAAATCCGTGCATATAGCATTCAGCGAGGTTGCCGCCGCTGGTGTTGAGCGGAAGTTGCCCGGCCGGCGCGATCAGGTTCTCGAATGTCAGGAAGTCATTGGCCTCCTCCGGCTTGAAGAAGCCGTGCTCCGCCAACGCCATCACGACGCCGCCCGTGAAATTCTCATATGCCTGAACCACACCGATATCGGACGGCTCTACCTTCGCCATGCGGTAGAGGTCGGGCGCGACGGTGTCGAAACTTGCCGTAGCGTAGAGCGGCGCGTTGTGCGCCGTCGCGGCGGCGCGATGTCCGGATCCGAAGGCCGCACCGAGCAGATAGGCCGGCTTGTTGCGGAATTCTGCGGCGCGCTCCGCCGATACCAGCAGCAATGCCGCCGCACCGTCATTTTCCATGCAGCAATCGTAGAGATGGAACGGCTCCACAATCCAGCGCGAGGCATCGTATTTCGCGCCGTCCAGCGGCTTGCCGTGCATCACGGCACGCAGGTTGGCCTGCGCATGGTGATAGGAGGCGAGCGCAATCGCGCGCAGCGCCTCCTGCCGCACGCCGTGATCGTACATGTAGCGCTGCACCCGCATCGCAAAGCGCTGCGGCGGCGCCAGCACGCCATAGGGCATCAGGTAGGACCGTTCGCCCGAAATGGTGTGGATTCCGCCCGCCTGCCCGAACCGGCCATACTGACCCTGCGCCAGCGAGCGGAACACCACGACGCAATCGGCGAGGCCCGCGACGATCGAGGCCGCCGCGTTAGCAACCGCGGCGCAGCATCCACCACCGCCCCCGCCCCATTGCATCGTCGCGGCGCGCAATCGGCGCGTCCCCAACGCCGCGGCCAGCCGTGAGGCCTCGCTGCGATCGTCGCTGTAGGACGAGAATCCGTCGATCTCGCGCGGATCGAGCCCGGCATCCTCGCACGCCGCCAGAATGGCTTTCAGCGCGAGCTTGAATTCCGGGTCGGGAGAAGCGCCGTGGCGATAATATTCGGTTTCACCGATCCCGATCACAGCCACACGGCCCCGCAGCGTCCGCTCGTCCAGCACGCGCGCCGTCACGGTTTGGCATCCAGAGGCGAAGGATGGTTACCGAAGGCCCCGCCTGCGGCGAGGCGCGCGATCTCGGCCTCATCGTAGCCGAGCAACTCGCGCAGGACGTTTTCGGTGTGCTGCCCGACAGCCGGTGCCGCAACGGGGTCGACGATCGGCGTCCGCGAATAGCGGATCGGCAAGTTCACATTCGGCACCCAACCCAGCGTCTCGTGTGGAATCCTCGTGACGATCCCGCGCTCCCTTGCCTCCGGGGAGCGGATCGCCTCGCCGACGGTGCGCACCTGCCCACAGGGCACCCCGGCCGCCCGCATCCGCGACTGCCAGTGCGACCAGGGCTGCCGCGCGAAGGCCTCGCCAAGGATTGCGAACAATTCCTCGCGCCGGCGGATTCGATCGGGGCCGGTTGCATAGATCTCGGCCGCCGCGAGATCCTCGCGCTCGAGAACCTGCGCCATCAGGCGCTGAAAGATCTTGTCGTTGCCGCAATTGATATAGAAGGCGCAATCGCTGGCCTGAAACACGCCCGACGGACACGTATCAGGACTGGTGTTGCCGCTTCGCTTCGGATCCGCATTGTTGAAAAGCGACTGCATGGTCGCATAGCCGGTCATCAGAACGGCGTTCTCGAACAACGACACCTCGATGGCCTGGCCCTGCCCGCTCCGCTCGCGTGCGAACAACGCGCCAAGGATCGCATTGCTTGCCATCATCGCGGTGCTGATGTCCATGACCGGCGACAATGCGCGCACGCCCTCGCGGTCGGCATAGCCGTTCATGGAGACAAAACCGCTCTCGACCTGAGCGATCGGATCGAAACCGAGCCGGTCCGAAAATGCCCCGTCGCGGCCATAGGCCGACACCGAGCAATAGACGATCTCGGGCTTGATCTTGCGGCAGCTCTCATAGTCGAGCCCCAGCCGCGCCATCACATCAGCCGAAAAATTCTCGACAAGGACGTCCGCCGTCGCGATCAACTCGCGCGCGACCTTCAAGCCCTCCGGCGATTTGAGATCGAGGGCAATGCTTCGCTTGTTACGGTTGGTCCAGAGGAACGGCGCACCGTGCCTGAGATCGGGATGCACGGGAGGATAGCGGCGCAAGTCGTCACCGCGGCCGGGCGCTTCGACCTTGATCACCTCAGCGCCCATGTCGGCGAGGATCATGGTCGCAAACGGTCCCGCGATGAAATGCGAGAAATCGATCACCCGGACCCCCTCGAGCGCCCTTGGCGCATCGGCAGGGCGCGGCGTGTGCTCGGGGAAGTCGGCTTCAAGCTGATCCAGCATCGGGAAGTCCGTCAGTTTGAGGAGTGTTGATCCGAGGGTCGCGGCCGTCGTCGTCAATTGCTCTTCGGCGGCTCGACGAGCGAGCATCCGCCCTGGTCGAGTGGCCGAAACGCCTCCGGCCCGGGCAGTACGCCGACCTGCTCCAGCAGGTCCCACTTGCTCCTCGACGCATTCGGGCTCTTCACCTTGAAGATGTACATGTTGTGAATGGCGCGGCCGTCCGCGCGCACCACGACCGGCCCGAACAAGGCGTCGTCGATCGGCTTCTCCTTCAACTTCTGGATCACGGCTGGCGCGTCATTGGTTCCTGTCGCCAGCGCTGCGTTAAGATAGGCCAGCACGGAGGAGTAGACACCAGCGTGGAACGCGGTCGGCGATTGGCCATGTTGCCGTGCGCTGAACTTCGCCGACCAGGCACGGCTGGCCTCGTTGAGGTCCCAGTAGAACGGCTGAGTGATAATCAGTCCCTCGCCGACCGCAAGGCCGCTGGACTCGACATCGTTGGTGGTGGTCAACAGCGCCGCAAAGGTGCGCCCGCTCTGCTTCAGACCGAACTCGGCGGATTGCTTGATCAGGCTGACCGTGTCGCCGCCGGCGGTCGCGAACGCGATCACGTCGGCGCCGGAGCTATCGGCCTGCAGGATGAACGAGGCATAGTCCGCATTGTTGATCGGCACATTGACCGACCCGAGCACGGTGCCGCCGCCGACACCGATCACCGCCGTGCCATCGCGCACCATCGACTTGCCGAGCGCATTGTCGGTTGCGATGAAGTACCATTTCTTGCCGCCGTGGCGCACCAGGTAGGCGCCGATCGTGTGCGAGGCCGCCCAGGTGTCGAACGTCCACTGGATCGTGTTCGGCGAACAGTACTTCCCGGTCAGGTCGGAGGATGCCGCGCTCGATGCAATCAGCGCCGCCCGGGTGCCGCGGACGACTTCGTTCACGGCGAGCCCGACGGCCGAGTTCGGCACGTCGGCGACCGCATCGACCTTCTCTTGATCGATCCAGCGCCGCGCGATCGCCGCGCCGACATCCGCCTTGTTCTGGTGGTCGGCCGAGACGATCTCGACCTTGAAGTCCGGATGAAGCCGCATGAAATCCTCGGCAGCCATCCTTGCCGCCGTCACCGAACCTTCGCCGGCATTATCCGAATAAGGGCCCGATGCGTCGTTGAGCACGCCGATCTTGAGCGAGCGCGCAGCGTCCGCCGACGCGGGCGAACCGGCGCAAACGGCCAGCAAGGCCATACCGGCGATCTGCGAAAGATACTTCATCTGTTCCACCCGTCGTATGTTTGTTGTTCTAGAGATCGAGCACGAGCGTGCGGGACTTTGCGCCCGAGCAGCAGATCATGACGCTCTTGTTCGCCGCCTGCTCTTCCTTGCTCAGAAACTGGTCGCGATGGTCGGGTGTGCCCTCGATCACGCGCGTCTCGCAGGTGCCGCAGACCCCCTCGGTGCAGGCGTAGTTCGCGGAGATGCCGGCATCCAGCAATGCATCGAGGATCGTCTTGCCGGGCTCAACCGAAATCGTGCGGTTGCTTCGTGCGAGCTTGACCTCGAAGCCACCTTCGGTCGCGGGTGCTTCCAGCGCCTGGAAGTATTCGACGTGCACACGATCGGCCGGCCGATCGGCCGCCGCCGCCTCGAACGCCGCAAGCATAGGCACCGGACCGCAGCAATAGAGATGCGCATGGGCCGGCGCGCTCCTGACGATGGCCGCGAGATCGAACACACGTCCGGCTCGCTCGTCGTCGAAATCGACGTGCAGACCGGCTTTGGATCGGAATGCGCCGAGTTCGTCGAGGAATGCGGCGGCGCCGCGCGTCCGCGCGGCGTAGAACAGCTCCCAGTGGCAGCCGATCGCTTCCAGGCGCCGGACCATTGACAGCAATGGCGTGATGCCGATGCCCCCGGCGATCAGGACCGAATGCTCGGCCTCTTCGCAAAGCGCGAAATTGTTGCACGGCCGGGAGATCGTCATGATCTCCCCGACCTTGACGGTGTCGTGAACGAAGCTGGAGCCGCCACGACTCTCGGCATCCCTGTTCACCGCGATGACGTAACGATGCCGCTCGCGCTGATCGTTGACCAGCGAATAGCTGCGGATCATGCCGTTCGACAGATGCAGGTCGATATGGCTGCCGGCCGTGAATGGGGCCAGCTCGCCGCCCGTCCTGGCGATCAGCTCGTAGGAATTGATCCGCTCGGCCTCGTAGCCGATGCGCTTGACCAGCACGTCCTGCGTCATGTCAGCCATGGTGCGATGCGCTCACAGCTCGTATCCGAAATCGGCGCCGAGCTTCGCCCGCATGAACGGCGCGCCGACATCGACCCAGGAATCCTCCGGCGGCAGCCGCAGCGACACCGCCCGCACCATGAACACGTCGGGGTCCGAGACGCCCTTGGGCTTGATCGCGTGATCGCGATAAGCGCCGAGCGCCTCTAGAATGAAACGCCGCGTCATCGCAATGCCGGTATCGCTCGAGCACAGCGTCTCCCTGGTGCGATCGAAGATCGGCGAGACGCCGCTCTGGCAGGCCCCGTCCTGCACCCAGAGTCCAGGCAGGCCCGAGAACCAGGTGGTCCGCTGCGCCTCGTAGTCGAACTGAAATCCGTTCTGCGGATTGTATTTGGTCCAGTAGCCCGCATAGGGGACTGTGACCGGGTGCTGAACCAGCGCGTGGCGACTGGCATGGCCGCTCTCGCGGCCCTTGTGGCCTTCGGCAAACACCTGCCGCGTCTTCTCCGGCAGCGGCTCTGACGGATGATAGGAGAACATGATGCAGAGCGTGTTCTCGTCATCGATCGGCACCCAGGCGTGCCCGCTCAGATCCGGGAACGGGGACAGCGGCGGCACCAGCGTATAGAACGGCAGCATGAACTGGTTGACCCGCCAGTACAGCGTGTTGGCATCGTAGTTGCGCCGCGCGGCGATGCTCATGCCGAAATCTTGCTTGATGCATTCGAAGGTCGGCCGCAGGTCGCGCTTCTGAATCCAGGCGCTCGTCGTGCCTTGGGCGTCGAGCCGCCCATGCAGCAGCGGCGCGTGCGCCGAGTCGATCTCGCCTTCAACCGCCTGCAGCCAGTTGCACTCCTGGACTCGCACCGAGATGTGCACCTGCTCGGCCGGCACTAGATTCCATTCGAGGTTCGGCAGCGGCGGAAGCTCGGCCTGGTCGGGACCCATATAGGTCCAGATCATCCCGTTGCGTTCCTTGCAGGGATAGGCCTTGATCCGCACCCGTTCCTTGAGGCGGCTGCGCACGGGCTCCGCCGGCATGTCCGTCACCGCGCCGGTGACGTCGAACTTCCAGCCGTGGTAGACGCAGCGCAGCCCGCAATCCTCGTTTCGCGCGAAGACCAGCGGCGCGCCGCGATGCGGGCAGGCCTGATCGACCAATCCGACACGACCCTCGGTGTCGCGGAAGGCGACTAGATCTTCGCCGAGCAGCCGGATACGCTTCGGCTGCCCGTCTTTGCCGAGGTCCGCCGACGGCAGGAAGGGAATCCAGTACAAGCGAAAGAGATCGCCGAGCGGTGTGCCTTTGCCGACCCTCACCAGGCGTTCATTGTCTTCGCGCGAGAGCATGGGTTTGCCTCCTTTAGTTGCGGGTGGTCGAGGCCGCTACACCGCCGAGCAGCGCGGAGACGCGGTCGGAGAGCCCGAGATCCTGGGCGGTCCAAAGTGGGTCTGAAGCGGTGAGCGGCTGGCGTGGAACGGGCGGTTGCTTGCCCTGCTCCACGAGGCCGACGATGAGTTCGATGCGCCGCCGCTCGAGGTCGCGCAGGGCGTCCTCGACGACAGCGGCTTCCGCCGTGCAACCCGGCAGCTCCGGATAGGCAAGACGAACCCGCCACTGCCCCGGCTCGGTTTCAACCGCCTCGGCCTCAAGCAGATAGGGAATCGACAGCAGCTCACGCAGGTCCAAGTCCAACCTCCCTGCACGATGTCTTTCGCATCGCATATAATACGTATACGTACTACATTGACGGATGGCTGGCAAGGGCCGAGCGCAACCGCATCGGCCGGGAACAGGCCTGGACTGAGGTTCAGCGCAGGGTTGAGGACCTCAGGCCAAGCTGCTAACGGCTAAAGCGAATTCGCAGAGTTGCAGCTGGGATCCGACGACGGCATGGCAGTCGATAAGGCAACGAAGACTGGTTCGGCCGCAGAGATTGCGCGCGACTGGCAATTGGAAGGCGGTGTCGGATTTCTGCTGCGGCTGCTGGAGGCGCGCTACGACGGGCTCTATCAGAGCATGACGCGCCAGAGCGATATCACGCCGCGGCAGTTCGGCGTGCTGATGGCGCTGTACCAGCTGGGTCCCCTCACCCCCTCCGTGCTGGCGGACCGGATCAGCTGCGACCGCAACACGCTGAGTGAAATGCTGAAGCGAATGGTCGCGCGCCGGCTGGTCTCAAAGAAAGACAATCCGGACGACCGCCGCTCGCTCCAGGTCCAGATCACCTCCAAGGGCGAGGAAGCGCTCCTGGCGGTCATCCCAGCTGCGGCCGAGCTGCAAAACATCATGCTGGCCCCCCTACGCAAGGAAGACCGCGCGCATTTCCTGAAATGCCTGCTGGCGATCGCGAAGGCTCCGCCGCCGGACGCGCCGTCCGATCGTTGAGCCCCACTTAGGCCGCAGGCTTCCCAAACGTCCCCGCAGCAGCAAGCGCCGCGATGGCGTCGGGCGACAGTCCCAGGATCCGCGACAGCACGTCATCGCGCTGCGCGCCGATACCAGGCACGTGGCGGCCGATCGGCGTATCGGCCCCGGACATCTGCCAAGGCGCGCTGACGCCGACGAAGTCACCGGCACCATCCGAAACCGTCCCGAAAACACCCCGTTGACGCAGATGCGGATCGGTCAGCGCCGCGCCCGGCGCCCGGTATTCGGCGCACGGGACGCCGGCGCGATTCAGCGCTGAGATGCATTCGGCAGCGGTGTGACGCTCCGTCCACTTCTCGATCACCTGCATCATGGCGGTCCAATTGGCGCCGCGCGCCGGTATGCTTGAAAAACGCGGATCGCTCACCAGTTCCTGCTGCCCTGTCACTTCGCAGAGCGCCGCAAAATTGCGCGGCGTCACCGGGGCGATCAGGATATCGCCGTCGCGCGTCCGCACCGGCCCGTAGGTCGGACGCGGCGAGCGGATCGGAAATTGGGCTTCCTGAAGCTCATAGACCAGCAAATTGAGCATGCAGTCCATCAAGGCCACATCGACGCGCTGCCCCTTCCCGGTGCGTTCGCGCTGGACCAGCGCGGTCTGGATCGCCGAGTAGCCGAAGATGCCGCCGAGGATGTCGGCCACGAAGATCGCCCCTGCCGCGGGACGTTCCCGGTCGCCGGCATAGCGCGCCAGGGACTGATCGAATCCACTCTCGGCGTGCACGATCATGGCGTAAGCAGCCTGCTCGGCGGCGGGGCCTGTCTGGCCATAGCCCGAGATCGAGCAATAGATCAGGCGCGGGTTGATCTCGCGCAGCGCGTCATAGCCGAGGCCGAGCCGCTCCATCACTCCCGGACGGAAATTCTCGACAAGGATGTCCGCCTCCGCGACCATGCGATGCACGAGCTTGATGGCATCGGCGTTCTTCAAATCCAGCGCCAGGCTGCGCTTGCCGGCGTTGAGCTGGCCGAAATAGGTGCTGTGGCCCTCGCGCAGCGGCGTCCGCAGCCGCATGTCGTCGCCTTCCGGCGGCTCGATCTTGATGACCTCGGCGCCGACGTCGGCCAGCAGTCGCGCGCAATAAGGGCCTGCCACCATGATGGAAAAATCCAACACCCTCATCCCGGCAAGCGGCGCCCTGTCGCCATCCTTCTGCATCCGATCTCTCCTATCTCGGCAGCCCGAGCGCGCGCTGCGCGATTAAGCTGCGCTGGATTTCGTTGGTCCCGATGCTGATGACCCACATCAGCGAATGCCGCAGGTTCTGCTCGAAGCGGCCGTTATCGATCGCGCCTGGCATCTGTTCGGACAGCGCGGCGCGCATCCCGAGAATGTCGAGCGCGGCCTCTCCGAACCGCTCCATCAGCTCTCCGGAGAACACCTTGCTGATCGCGCCATATTCCGGCGGCGTCGCGCCGTCGGCGGCAAGCTCGGCACAATGCATCATCAACTGACGGCCGATCTCGATCTCGGTTGCCAGATTCGCCATCCTGTCGCGAACGATTGGGTTATCGGCCAGAGACCGATCGCCGATGACATGCGAACGCAGCTGTTCGAAGGCGCGCGCGACCTTCAGGACAATGCCGCCACCGACCAGCCCTCGCTCGAAGGCCAGCGCGCCGGTCAGCACCTTCCAGCCGCCATTCACCTCGCCGACCAGGTTCTCGGCGGGAATGCGGACATTGTCGTAGAAGATGTTGGCAAACGTGCCGTCATACATGGTGACGGATGGACGGATGGTGATGCCCGGCGCATCCATCCGCACGATGAACATGCTGATGCCGGCATGCGGCGGCTTGGCGTCCTTGTCGGTCCGCGCGGCGAGGAACATGTATTTGCCCCACCAGGTGGTGGTCCAGATCTTCTGGCCGTTGATCACCCAGCGATCGCCGTCCCTGATCGCGCTGGTGCGCAACGCCGCGAGGTCTGAACCCGCCTGGGGCTCGCTGTAACCCATGCCGTGCATGGCGTCGCCGCGCAGGATTTCCGGAAGATACTTTTGCTGCTGCTCTGCCGTGCCGAACATCATCAGCGCGTTGGCCTGGATCGCCGCACCGATACGCGGCGCCTCACCCTGTTCCATCGTCTCCATGAAGGCGATCTGCTCCAGCGGAGAACGGGCCTGGCCGCCGAACCGCTCCGGCCATCCGAGGCCAATCCATCCGGTCTCGCCGATACTTCGGGCAAAGCTCGGATCGAACTCGCGCTTGGCGAACGGCCTCTGGTCGAACGCTTGTTTGGTGTCTCCGGTCCAGTTGTGCGCGAGCCAGACACGGACCTGCTCGCGAAACGCATTTCCGGCAGATCCGAGGTCGTATTGCGGCAGCCCGGCGCCGCCCGCATCCAACAGTCGCGCGGCCAGTCTTTGTCTCGCATCCAAGGCGCCGCCGAGCGCGATCGTATCGAGATACACGCGCTTGAAATGGATCGGCGCCTCGTGCTCCTCGGCATAGCCGATCGCACCGAATGTGTGCTGGGTCTCCAGCGAGACCTGTCGCAATGCATTGCCGGAGAACGCAGATGCGCAATCGGTGAAGTAGCGCCAGTCGTCGTCGCCGCCATCATGCAGTCTGGCAGCATGCTCGAGGATCAGCCTGACGCCTTCGAGCGCGATCAGGCAATTTGCTAGCTTGTGCTGGATCGCCTGGAACTTGCCGATCGGTTGGCCGAACTGATGCCGTTCCTTGGCGTAGTCCACGGCCAGCTCAAATGCCCGCCGCGCCGCGCCGTAAGCGCGCGCGGTCAACGCCGCCCTGCCCTTGATGCGGAGATCGTCCAGGTTGACCGTCCCGACCGGAATGCGCGTGAGCGGCGCGGCGTTCAGCCTGACCTCGTAGAACCCCCACGCCCCCATCGCGCGGGTCGGGACGCTTTCGACACCGGGACCGCCAAGATCGATCAGCGCAAGATGGGCCTGATCGAGCCCGACCAGAAGATGCGTGGCGCCGCCCGCTGCCTCGACGAAGCGGAGCACACCCGTTGCCTTGAGATCGGTGACCGTGATCGAACCCGTGCCCGGATCGCGGTCCAGCGCCCCGAATGAGAAGGCGACGATCGCCTTCCCGGAATGCAGCCGCTCCAGCAGATCCACCACGACGTCGACCTGCGATCCGGCGACCGCGAGATTGGCGAGCGCCGCAGACCACATCGGCGCCGGACACCCGGCCCGGCCGAGCTCCGCCATGACGACCAAAATCTCGGCAAGCCCGCCTTCGCCACCCTCTGCGCCGAGCGCGGCGACGCCCTGCCCGACCAGCTTGCGCCAGATCTCCGACACCTCGTCCGGCGAGGATGAGGCCGCTGCGCCACGCAGACGCCAATGCTCGTCGAGGAAGCCACGCAAGGAATCGCGCAGCATCCCCCTGACATCGTCGTTCGACACTTCGGTCGCCGCCATGAGCCCAGCCTATGCCTGGCCGAACCTCGGCTTGCGCTTCTCCCTGAACGACATCGTCGCTTCCTTGTGGTCGGCGGTCTCGAACGTCACCTGCTCCAGCGCCATCGAGGCCTCCAGGAGCATGTTCACGCGCTCCTTGACGATCTGGTTGATCGACAGCTTGGTCCAGCGAATGGCCCAGGTCGGACCGTTGGCGAGCTCGACCGCAATCTCGCGGGCCTTGGCCAGCACTTCGGCGCGCGGCGCGACATGGTTGACCAGCCCGATCCGCTCCGCCTCCTTGCCCTTCAGAAGCGTGCCGCGGATCAGGAACTCCTTGGCCTTGTTGATGCCGATCAGCAGCGGCCAGATCACCGTGCCGCCGTCTCCGGCGACCAGCCCGACCCGGGAAACGTGGGTGTCGCCGATCCGGGCATCCTCAGCCATCACGGTGATGTCGCAGAGCAGCGCATGGGTCGCCGCGAGGCCGATGGCATCGCCGTTGATCGCCGCGATGATCGGCTTGTCGAGCTCGAGCTGGCGGGTGACGCCGCGCCGGCTGATCATGGGATCGTGGACTTCGCCCTCCTCGAGCACGTCGCCGCCCGGCCGCTCGGACATCGCCTTCACGTCACCGCCGACGCTGAAGAAATCGCCGGCGCCGGTCAGCACCACGGCATTGACGGCATGGTCATCGGCAAGGTCGTCCCAGATCGTCCGCAGCTCGCGGATCAGCCTTTGGTTGATGGCATTGCGTGCCTGCGGGCGGTTCAAGGTCACGGTCGCGACCTTTTCTGCGACCTCGACCGTCAGGCATTCATACTTGGCGTAGTTGGACACGTTTGCCTCCATTGTTATTTCTGTTTGAGTGTTGATCTATTCGCCGGCGCGGCGCGCTACCGGCGCAATCCGGGTTGCACGTCAGCCAATGCGACGTGAAGCGACATGGCTCCCGGGTCCTGCTCCAGCATGCGCTGCACGGATTCCAGGTGCGAGCGCAGCAGCCGGCTCGCCAGCGCCACGTCTCGCTCGCTGAGCGCCGCCAGGAATTGCCGCCGCTTCTCCGCCAGCCGCGCCATCGCGACCCCGCTGGAGGCAACCTTGGCGTAGACAAAGCGCATATGGATCTCGGTCACCGAGTCCACGATCATCGCAATCACCTTGTTGCCGGTCGAGGCCGCGAGCAGCTTGTAGAACTCGCGCGAGCATTCGACCCGATCGAGCAGCCGGCCTTCCTTCGTCGCAAGCTCGGTCCGCTCGATATTGGCTTCCAGCGCATCGAGGTCGGCGCGCCGCGCATTTGCACAGGCCAGCTGCACCACGAGGTCGAGGACGTGGACCCGCGCCTCCGACAATTCCCGCACCGATATCGTCCCGAGACTCAGCATGTCGCGCATGACCTCGTTCATGCGGCGGGTGTCGCCCTGCTGGATGAAGGCGCCGCCCTTGACGCCCTTCTGCAGCCGCAGCACGCCGGCCATCTCCAGGCTGCGCAGCGCTTCCCGCAGCACGTTGCGGCTGACGCCGAGCTGCTGGGCGAGTTCGCGTTCGGCCGGCAGCTTGTCGCCGGGCTTCAACACGCCGAGCGCCAGCTGCTCGCGAATGCGCTCGCAGATCTCCTCGAACGTCCGCCTGGTGTGGATCGGCTTGAATGTCGGCGCGGCGGCGGTGCCGACCGCACGAAGATCAGTGGCCCGCTCGCGCCGGTTCGGCGAGGCGGTGCGGGAGCGCTGCGGCGCGCGAGGGCTTGACTTGGTGCTCATGCGGTGAATTATTAAATGGATCACCCATTCAATGGAAGCCCCTTTTTTGGCTTCCGGCAAAGAAAACAGACGGGGAGTCCGTATGAGTTTTTCCGAGGAGCAGGTCGCCTTCCGCGACAACGTGCGCAGGATGGTCGTAAGGCACGTGGCGCCGATCGCCGCCGAGATCGACGAGACCGACCGCTTCCCGCTCGAGCTGGTCAAGCTGTTCGGCGAGATGGGACTGATGCAGCTCTGGGTGCCGGAGCGCTATGGCGGCCCGAACGGCAATTTGACCATGGCCTGCATTGCGCGCGAAGAAATCTCGAAGGTCTCTCCCGCCTGCGCATCGATCGCGGCGCTCAACACCATGTTCATCATGCCGCTGCTGCATTTCGGCTCGGAAGAGCAGCGCAAGAAATATTTGCCGATCATCGCCCAGGGCGGCGTGGTAACGGCGATCGCGATCTCGGAGCCACAGGCCGGCTCCGACGTCGCCGCGCTCAACACCCGCGCGCGGAAGGACGGCGACAGCTATGTCCTGAACGGCCGCAAGCAATGGTGCAGCTACGGTGTCGTCGCCGACTACATCGTGGTGATGGCGCGGACCAGTGATGGTGCCGGGGCGGACGGGATCAGCGCCTTCATCGTTGAGCCGAAGAAGATGCCGGGCATTACGTTCGGCCGCCACGAGCGCAAGATGGGCTTTCGCGGCGCGCCTAACACCCCGATCTTCTTCGACAATGTCCGGGTGCCGGCCGAAAACCTCGTCGGCGAGGAAGGCAAGGGCTTTCGCGCGTCGATGCGTGCGCTCGACCTCAACCGCCCGACCATCGGCGCCCAGTCGGTCGGCCTCGCGCAAGGCGCGCTCGATGCCTGCATCGCCTACGCCAAGGAGCGCAAGCAGTTCAAGCAGCCGATCGCCGAGTTCCAGGGCGTGCAGTTCATGCTCGCCGACATGGCGATGCAGATCGAGTCGGCCCGTGCGTTGGTCTATGAATGCGCCCGCGCCGGTGATGCCGGCGACTGGAAGCGGCTCAACGTGCTTGCCAGCATGGCCAAATGCGTCGGCAGCGACATGGCCATGAAGGTGACGACCGACGCGGTCCAGATCTTCGGCGGCTACGGCTACACCATGGACTACCCGGTCGAACGCATGATGCGCGACGCCAAGCTGACCCAGATTTTCGAAGGCACCAACCAGATCCAGCGCGTGGTGATCGCCCGCGAGCTGCTGCGCTGACGCAGATCGATTGCAACAAGAAACGAATTACAGGAGGAACGACCTTGAACCACATCATCGACCGGGCGTTGGCGGCCGTCGCGCTGGCGGCCCTGCTCGCGGCGCCTGCCTACGCGCAGAAAGCCTACGGACCCGGCGCCAGCGATACCGAGATCAAGCTCGGCCAATCGACGCCGCTGAGCGGCCCCGCCTCCGCGTTCGGCGCGGGCGCCGGGCGCGCTGTCGTCGGCTATTTCGAGATGCTGAATGCAAAGGGCGGCATCAATGGCCGCAAGATCAACTTCACCCAACTCGACAATGCCTACAGCGCGCCAAAAGCGGTCGAGCAATCCCGCAAGCTGATCGAGGACGTCGGCATATTGGCTGAGGTCGGCACGATCGGTACCGCGCCGAACGTCGCGATCCAGAAATACCTCAACGGCAAGCAGGTGCCGCAGCTCTTCATCACCGCCGGCGGACGCCGCTTCAACGATCCCAAGACGTTCCCGTGGACGATCCCGCTCTATCCGGACTTCGAAACCGAAGGCCGCGTGATCGCCAAGTACATCCTGACCGCAAAGCCCGACGCCAGGATCGGCGTGCTCTATCAGAATGACGACTACGGCAAGGACTATCTCAAGGGCCTCCGCGCCGGTCTCGGTCCGAAGGCCGAGATGATCGTCGCGCAGGCCTCCTACGAACTTGCCGACCCGACGATCGACTCGCAGATCGTCCAGCTGAAGGCTGCCGGCGTCGACACGCTGATCGAGCAGTCGTCGTCGAAGGCCGCCGCGCAATCGATCCGCAAGGTCTACGAGCTCGGCTGGAAACCGCTGCACGTGATCGGTGGTTCCACGGCATCCGTCGAAACCATCCTGAAACCCGCGGGCCTTGAAGCGTCGAAGGGGCTGGTCACGACGCAGTTTCTCAAGCAGCCGGGCGATCCGGCCTGGGCCAATGACGACGAAGTCAACGCCTACAAGGACTTTCTGAAGAAGTACGCGCCGTCAGCCAATCCAGACGATTATTCCGTGCTGGTTGCCTACATGAACGTACACGCCGTCTCGCTGGCGCTGCAAAAATGCGGTGACGACCTGACCCGCGAGAACCTTATCAAGCAAGCTACCTCGCTGAATGGCGAGCGGTTGCCGATGATGCTCCCCGGTGTCACGATCAGCACCCAGCCCGGTGACTACACGCCGTTCAAGACTCTGCGGATTGCGACATTTGACGGACGGAGCTGGTCCTTGACCGGCGCCCCGCTATCGGCCGACTAGAGC
>DASVOL010000430.1:0-4669 GCA_036383375.1 Bradyrhizobium sp.
GAGCGCGCGATCGAGGCCAATGGCTACTACCAGCCCGACTGGGAATTGGCGGTCGATGCCTCCGCGCGCGGCCGCACCGGCGCATCGCTGCTCAGCGCCACCAGCGATGCCGGGCAATTGATCGGGCTGCTGCCGGTCATCCCGATGCGGCGAATCTACCGGATCCCCCTGCCCGCATTGGTCGGCGCCGAACCCTACGGCACGCTGTGCACGCCGCTGCTCGACCGCGACGCCGCCGAGCAGGCCGCCGGCAAGATGCTGCAGCAGGCACGCAACGCGGGCGCGCATGCGCTGATCCTGCGCACCATGTCACTCGAAGGCCCGGCCATGGCGGCGATCCGCGCGGTGCTCGCGCGCGACGGTTTGCAGCCGCGCCTGCTGCGCACCTATCAGCGCGCGCAGCTCGATGCGACGCGTGATGCCGATGAATTGCTGCGCGACGCGCTCGGGCCCAAGAAGCTGAAGGAGTTGCGCCGCCAGCACCATCGCCTGTCCGACCACGGCGCCGTGCGCTTCGACGTCGCCCGCACGCCGCGCGATGTCGCTGCGGCGCTCGAGACTTTCCTTGCGCTCGAAGCCGGCGGCTGGAAAGGCCAGCGCGGCACCGCGCTCAGCCAGCATGCCGGCGACATGGCCTTCATCCGCCGCGCGACCTCGGCGCTGGCCGAGACCGGCCGCTGCGAGATCGTCACGCTGCATGCGGGCGGCACGGCGGTCGCAAGCGGCATCGTGGTGCGCCACCAGGAGCGCGCCTTCTTCTTCAAGATCGGCATCGACGAGCGGTTTGCGAAGCATTCGCCGGGCGCACAACTGACGCTGGAGCTGACGCGCCATCTCTGCGCCGATCCCGCGATCAATTCGGCCGATTCCACCGCGGCGCCCGGTCACCCCATGATCGATCCGATCTGGCGCGGGCGCTTTCCGATCGGCGACGTGTTGCTGCCGCTGCGACGGCGCGATCCGCTGGTCGCCGCCGTGCATGCCGCATTGACCCTGAACAATTTCGGCTACGAGGCCGCACGACGCGCCATCCACTCCATCCGCAGCCGACGCGGCAAGCCCGGATAGCACGGTCCCCCTTTACGCGAGCCCGCGCGGATCGATAGGCTGCGCATGACGGCCTCGAGCCGGTGACGTCGTGGTCGGGCGGGAACGTGACGATCCAGGAATGCTACGTCCGGCAGGACGCGTTGACCGACCCCGGCGAGCTGGCCGGTGCGTATGACGATTTGCCCGAGACGGTCTCCGGACTGTGCGAGGTCATCTCCGGGCTGATCATTCACGTCGCGCTGGCGGAGCGATACGGCATTCCGCCTGATTTCCCGATGATCCGGCAAACCCAGCCGGTCGCAGATCGGTTGAAGCTGATCCAGACCTCGTTCGCCGGTCCGCTGACCGCGGCACGCCCGCCGCGCAGCCGCACGTTCGGCACCTGTCGCGACTACGCGCTCCTGCTATGCAGCATGCTCCGAAGCCGATCGATCCCGGCGCGGGTCCGCTGCGGCTTTGCGACCTACATCGGCGACGACATCTATCATGATCATTGGATCTGCGAATATTGGTCACCGGGCGACCGGCGCTGGCTGCAGGCCGACGCGCAGCTCGATGCGCTTCAGATCGAACAACTGCAGATCCCGTTTGACGGCGCGAACCTGCCGCGCGATGCGTTTCTGACGGCATCGCAAGCGTGGCGGATGGCGCGAAGCAACGCGGTGGCGGCCGGTGCCTTCGGACACGGCGCGGCCCGAGGTCTGTGGTTTCTTCACGTCAACGTCTACCGCGACCTGCTGTCGCTCACGAACCGGCAAATGTCGGCCTGGGATAGCTGGCGCGACGCTGCGCCGGCCGGCAAGGTCTTGAAGATCGACGCCCTTGCCGAGCTCGACCGACTCGCAGACATGGTCACGGCGTTCGAGGACGGTGCGGAGCAGTTCGCCGTGCTGGACGAAGCGGCATCACGCAACCTGATGCCGCCGTGGTCTCGATAATGCGCCGGGCGGCCCGGCACGACGGCGCTCCGAGCTCGCCTCCTTCACCGGTGCCTATGGTTTACCTTTTCGTAGCCATGCAGACACATCAGGAAACAATAAGTTCCCGCCGTCAGGTTGGTGTCAGCTGGCCCTTCTAGCGTTGCGGGGCGCTGTTTCTCAGACAGCGCATGCCCTTGCCTGGAAAGCCTCACCTGATGGAAACATCGGGTGAGGCTTTCTGCCGCTGTACGTCCGGCCCGACTACGTCACTGCAACGGTGAATGCGGGGCCGGCAGCATGATGGTCGAGTGCATCTCCTCGAGCAGCTGCGTACCCTTGCCGAGGAATTCCAGCCAGGCCGGATCCTTCATCGCACCGCCGCGCGCCGCGGCCCGGGCGTTGAGATCGGGATAGGCCCAGATGTGGCAGACCTCGTTGGGCTGCCCGGCGTCGGTGGCCCAGAGGCCGACGATCTTGGAATATTTCTCGCGTTCCGGCATCACGCCGGCGATCAGATCGAGCCACTGCTTGACGCCGCCGAGCGGCTTGGCGCGATAGTTGCGGAATTCGTAGATGTTGCCCTTGGTGGCCGGCGCCACCGGCGGAATGATCGCATTCAGCAGCCGGACCTCCTGGCGCACCAGGAGCGGACGGATCGCCGGAATGTACTCGCCGGTCCAGCGCGGATTCTTCCCAAGCTCGGCGCGAAGCCGGGTCCGCTCGTTGAGATCGGCGTAGCTCCACATGTGCATGACCTGATTGAGCGGCCCGATCTCGGTGATCCAGTAGCCTTCCAGCTTGCCGAAATTATCGCCGCGGATGTCGCGCGAGATCGTGCTCGCCGCCTTCACCATCTCGCCGACGGTCCCTGGACGTACCGTGTAGGTGCGCAGCTCATAGATCATGATGGTCTCCCTGGTTGTTTCCGATGGATCGTATAGGCGAACGAAAAAGCCCGGCATGCGCCGGGCTTTCGTGAAGGACTTCGGACTACTCGGCCGCCTGCGCGTTGATCTCGGCCGAGACTTGACGGATGGCGCGGGCGAGCTGCTCGGCCGGCTGGGCGCCGGAGACCGCGTATTTCTGCGCGAACACGAAGGTCGGCACGCCGGAGATGCCCTTCTCGGAGGCTTCCTGGGCTTGCGCCGAGACCAGCGCCACATCCTCGTCGGTGGCCAGACGCTTGCGCACGTCGTCGGCGTCGAGCCCGACATCGGCGGCCGCCTGCACCAGCACATCGGTATCGGTGAGATCGCCGCCGTCGCGGAAATACAGCTCCATCAGCCGCTGCTTCATCTCCGCCGCCCGGCCCTTGGCCTCGGCCCAGTGGATCAGGCGGTGGCAGTCGATCGTATTGGGCTGCCGCTTGACGAGCTCGGGATGGTAGGTCAGCCCCTCCTCATTGGCGGCGGCGACCACGCGGCCGGCGATGCCCTTGTAGGCCTCGACCGAGCCGAATTTTGCCGTGAGATATTCGTCGCGGCTGATGCCCTCGCGCGGCACCCAATTGTTGAGGAAGAACGGCCGCCAGTGCACCTCGACCGGCACGTCGGGCACCAGCTTGAGCGCATCCTCGATGCGATGCTTGCCGATGTAGCACCAGGGGCAAACGACGTCGGAGACGATATCGAGGCGAAGCGGCTTCAGAGCACTCATGGCAGGGTTCCCGGCGGAATTGGAACCCCAAAATTAGGCCGAAAGCGCCCCGAGACAAGCCGCTATTTCATACTGGCTGCCATCTGCCGCATCCGCTCGGCGGTCAGCTCGTCGGCCGGGAAGAAGGTCTCCAGCGCCAGTTCCTGCAGCGTGATGTCGACCGGGGTGCCGAACACCATGGTGGTCGAGATGAAGCTCAGGACCTCGCCATTGAGGCGGAGCTTGAACGGCAGCGCGACGTTGTTGTCGGGGGTGATCGGGGCCGACCGCGCCGGGATCGGATAGGACTTCAGGTCCTGATAGAGCTTGAGCAGCTCCGGATCAGCCGTTGCCTCGCATTGCCGGTGCAGCCGCTCCAGGAGGTGCGCGGCCCATTCCGCCAGGTTCACGGTGCGCGGCGCGAGGCCCTCCGGGTGAAAGGCCAGCCGCAGGATGTTGAAGGGCTGGCCGAGCAGTCGCTGCGGCACGCCCTCGAGCAGCGGCGCCACCATGCGGTTGGCGGAGACCAGATTCCAGTGCCGGTCATAGGCCAGCGCCGGATTGGGCTCATGCGCCTTCAACACCAAATTGATCGCCTCGCGCGCCGATTTCAGCGCGGGATCCTCCAGCGAGCGTTGCGGGAATGCGGGTGCGAACCCCGCGGCGACCAGCAGCACGTTGCGTTCGCGTAGGGGCACGTCGAGGCGCTCCGCCAGTTTGAGGACCATGTCGCGCGACGGCGCCGAGCGGCCGGTCTCGACGAAGCTCAAATGCCGCGCCGAGATCTCGGCATCGACAGCGAGGTCGAGCTGGCTGAGATGGCGGCGCTGCCGCCATTCGCGCAGGTGCTCGCCGATCAGGACGGGTTTTGCGGGCTCGGCCCGCGCCAGGGATGCATGTGCGTTCATGGTGCAAAACCTACCATGCGAAATTCGCCCGTTCCATTACGCCCGAGGTAATCGAATTGGCGCGCGGGCCGGCTCATCTTCCACGGCACAGGAGATGACCATGCTGATGCTGTCCCTTATCCGCGCCCTCGCCGTCCTGATCGCTTGGCTAGTCCC
>DASVOL010000431.1:0-4416 GCA_036383375.1 Bradyrhizobium sp.
TTGGAGAGCACGCAGGCCTGCGCGATCTTGCGGCCGGTCTGCACCGAGCCGGTGAAGGAGATCGCCGCGACGTCGGGGTGATCGAGCAGGGTCTGGCCGACCACCGAGCCCGAGCCGACCACGAGGTTGAAGACCCCCGCCGGAATCCCGGAGCGCGCGATGATCTCGGACAGCGCATGCGCGGAGCCCGGCACCAGCTCGGCCGGCTTGAACACGACGGTGTTGCCGTAGCAGAGCGCGGGCGCGATCTTCCAGGCCGGGATCGCGATCGGGAAATTCCACGGCGTGATCATGCCGATGACGCCGACCGGCTCGCGGGTGATCTCGACATCGAGACCGGGGCGCACCGAAGCGCCCTTCTCCCCCATCAGCCGCAGCGCCTCGCCGGCGAAGAACGCAAAGATCTGTCCGGCGCGCGCCACCTCGCCGATGCCCTCGGGGAGCGTCTTGCCTTCCTCGCGCGCCAGCAGGCGGCCGAGCTCTTCCTTGCGGGCGAGGATCTCGACGGAGATCTTGGTCAGCGCATCAAAGCGCTCCTGCGGTGTCGAGCGCGCCCAGGCCGGGAAGGCGGCCTTCGCCGCGGCGATCGCCCTTTCGGTCTGCGCCTTGTCAGCCTTGGCGTATTCGCCGACCACGTCGGCCGTGTTGGAGGGGTTGATGTCCCGCGTAATGCTTGTTCCGTCGATCCATTCGCCGGCGATGAAGTTCTTCTGGTGAGCGGTCATGTTTCCAACCTTTCTTGTTAGCGCACGAGGCAGGGACGCTTGTCGTCGAAGGTCCAGCCCGGGATCAGGAACTGCATGGCCAGCGCGTCGTCGCGGGCGCCGAGACCATGCTGCTTGTATAGCGCGTTCGCCGCCTCGATGGCACCGCGATCGAGCTCGATGCCGAGGCCGGGACGGTCCGGGATGGCGATCTTGCCGCCCTTGATCTGCAACGGCTCCCTGGTCAACGCCTGGCCGTCCTGCCAGATCCAGTGGGTGTCGATTGCGGTCACCTCGCCGGGCGCGGCGGCGCCGACATGGGTGAACATCGCCAGCGAAATGTCGAAATGGTTGTTGGAGTGCGAGCCCCAGGTCAGGCCGTTGTCGCGGCAGGTCTGCGCCACCCGCACCGAGCCCTGCATGGTCCAGAAATGCGGATCGGCGAGCGGAATGTCGACCGCGCCGAGCCGCAGCGCGTGGCTGAGTTGACGCCAGTCGGTCGCGATCATGTTGGTTGCGGTCGGCAGCCCGGTGGCGCGGCGGAACTCGGCCATGATCTCGCGGCCGGAGAAGCCGGCCTCGGCGCCGCAGGGATCCTCGGCATAGGCCAGCACGCCATGCATGTTGCTGCAGAGACGGATCGCCTCGTCGAGCGACCATGCGCCGTTGGGGTCGAGCGTGACGCGGGCGTTCGGAAAGCGTTTTGCAATTGCGGTGACGGCCTCGATCTCCTCTTCGCCCGCGAGCACGCCGCCCTTGAGTTTGAAATCGGCAAAACCGTAATGCGCCTGCGTCGCCTCGGCGAGGCGCACAATCGCCTCCGGCGTCATTGCAACCTGATGGCGCAGGTTGAACCAGTCCGGCTTGCCGGTCTCGCCCTCGACGTAAGGAAGGCTGGTCTTCCTGCGATCGCCGACGAAGAAGAGGTAGCCGAGCGTCTCGACATCAGCGCGCTGCTGGCCTTCGCCGAGCAACGCTGCGACGGGGAGATCGAGATGCTGGCCGAGCAGATCGAGCAGTGCGGATTCCACCGCGGTCACTGCATGGATGGTGACGCGCAGGTCAAAGGTCTGCTTGCCGCGGCCGCCGGCGTCGCGGTCGGCGAAGGTCTGGCGCATCGATGCCAGGATGTTGTTGCAGGCGCCGATGCTCTGGCCGACGACGAGGTCGCGGGCGTCCTCCAGCGTCTTGCGGATCTTTTCGCCGCCCGGCACCTCGCCGACGCCGGTGTGGCCGGAGTTGTCGGTGAGGATGACGAGGTTGCGGGTGAAGAACGGCGCATGTGCGCCGCTCAGATTGAGGAGCATGTCGTCGCGACCGGCGACAGGGATCACCTCCATCGCCGTGACGATGGGGGCGCCGGCAAAGCCGGTGCGGATCGTGTCTTGAATCATCTGCTCCTCCCTTGGTCGTTGGCCGTTCGGTCTATTCTGCCGCCTGCCGCGCTGCGGCCTGCGGCAGCTTCGCCACCAGCGCTGCGAGCTCGGCGATCTCCTGCTCGGCGAGATCGGTCAACGGCAGCCGCACCGGGCCGGAATCGCGGCCGATCACCTTCATGCCGGCCTTGATGATCGACACCGCATAGCCCTTCTTGCGATTGCGTATCGCGATCAGCGGCAGGATGAAATCCTTCAGGCCTGCATGGATGGTCTGATGATCGCGCCGGCGCACTGCGGCGTAGAATTGGGTGGCGAATTCCGGCACGAAGTTGAACACCGCCGACGAATACGTCGTGACGCCCATGTCGAGATAGGGCAACGCAAAGGTCTCCGCGGTCGGCAGGCCGCCGATATAGGTCAGGCGATCGCCGAGCCTGGTGTAGACACGGGTCATCAGCTCGATGTCGCCGATGCCGTCCTTGTAGCCGACGAGGTTCGGGCAGCGCTCGCAGAGTCGCGCCAGCGTGTCGGGCTGCAGGATCGCATTGTCGCGGTTGTAGACGATGACGCCGATCTTCACCGACGCACACACCGCCTCGACATGGGCGGCGAGGCCGTCCTGCTCGGCATGGGTGAGATAAGGCGGCAGCAGCAAGAGGCCGTCGGCGCCGGCCTTCTCGGCTCCGATAGCGATCTCACGGGCGATTGCGGTGCCGTACCCGGTGCCGGCCAGCACGGGAACGCGGCCCTTGGTCTCTTCGACCGCGATCTTCACGACGTGCGGAACTTCAGCCGGCGTCAGCGAGAAGAACTCGCCGGTGCCGCCGGCGGCGAACAGACCGGCGACGTCATAGCCGCACAGCCAGTCCATGTTGGCGCGATAGGTCGCCTCGTCGAACGAATGGTCCGGCTTGAACGGGGTCACGGGAAAAGACAGGAGGCCGCCACCGATTCTCGCGGCCATTTCCTGAGGGGTCATCTTGCTCATGGCGCCACTCCTTGAATGATGTTGGGATAAGGGATGCGCGAGCAGCGCGCGTCCATGGCCGATTTCATAAGGATTGCTTCGATGCGCGTCCAAGCCAAACGCGGTATCGAGCGATGCACAATCTGCATCAATCGCCGCG
The DNA here is from genome assembly GCA_036383375.1 of Bradyrhizobium sp. Taxonomy (GTDB): domain Bacteria; phylum Pseudomonadota; class Alphaproteobacteria; order Rhizobiales; family Xanthobacteraceae; genus Bradyrhizobium. Next base: position 3,211 of record DASVOL010000431.1, read on the forward strand.
CAGATGCGGCGCGGCGATTTCGGTTGCGATCTCGATCAGGGACGGCAGCAACTGGTTCTCGTGGTCGCGCCGCCACACCATGAACAGCTCGACCGGCACCGGCGTGCGCAGCTTCAGCGGCTTCAGCCGGACGTCCGCGATCTTCAGGCTGGCGGCGGCCTCCGGCACGATGGCGACGCCGAGCCCGGCGCGAACCATCGCGAGGATCGAATGGATCTGGCTGAGATGCTGCACATAGCGCGGCAGCACATCGGCGCGCGTGAACAGCGACACCAGCAGATCGTGGAAGTAGCGCGCCTCATAGGGCGAATACATCACGAAGGGCTGGTCGTCGAAATCCTTGATGCTGACGGTATCGGCTGTGGCCAGCGGATGCCTTTTCGGGATCGCGGCGAGCAGCGGCTCGGCCACGACACGCCGGCTGGCGAATTCCGGCCGCGCAATCGGTGGGCGCAGCAGGCCGGCGTCGATCTGGCCGGTGGTGAGCGCCTCGAACTGATCGCCGGACACCATCTCCTTGAGGGAAAAATCGACCTCGGGCAGGCGGGAGCGGGCGGCTGCGATCAGATCGGGCAGGAAGCCGTAGGCGGCCGCGGCCGTGAAGCCGATCTTGAGCGAGCCGGTCTTGCCGAGCGCGATGCGGCGGGCGACCTGCGCGGCGGATTCCGCGAGCTTGAGGATGCGCCGCGCCTCGGGCAGGAAGCTGCGTCCTGCCGGGGTCAGCCGCACCGAACGGCTGGTGCGTTCCAGCAGCGGCGCGTCGATGATGTGCTCGAGCACCTGGATCTGCCGGCTGAGCGGTGGCTGCGTCATGTTGAGCCGCGCCGCGGCGCGGCCGAAGTGCAATTCCTCGGCAACGGTGACGAAACAGCGGAGCTGGTTCAGGTCGAACATCGATGCTAGCCTGGAATGGATCGCGCGAGGATTTGTACGTTCTAGCATCGATGCCTCCCACTGGCCAAGAAGACAAAGACGGCGGCCGAAGCCGCCGTTGATCTGTTGTTGCAGCTGGCGGCCTCAGGCCGCCTTGAGTTGCACCCGCTTGATCTCGCCGACGATGAACAGATAGGCGATCGCCGCGACCAGCGCGTTGGCGCCGACGAACACCAGCGCGCCGTTGAACGAGCCGGTGGCGGCGAGGATGTAGCCGATGATGATCGGCGTGGTGATCGAGGACAGATTGCCGAAGGTGTTGAACAAGCCGCC
>DASVOL010000432.1:0-18050 GCA_036383375.1 Bradyrhizobium sp.
CCGGCCAGCGCGAACATCTTGCCGCCGACCTTGAACACCGACGTGCCTTCCCATTGCACCACCTTGGTGGCGGCGGGCAGGCGCAGGCAATGAGCTTCGAAGGTTTTTGGACGCATGAATCGGAGGGGCTGGAGGGCTTCAAAGCCATAAGCCAGCCACGCGAAGAAGGGCAAGCCCGGCATGACCCGGCGATCCCGGGCCGGTTCCGGTCGCTGCTTCGTTGGCAGGACCTCACGAAAACGTGGGTTGTCGCCGTTCCATCTGTAGATATATCGTAAGATATGTTTTCAGTAAGGAATGACCAATGAGACGATCGATGTTTGGCGGCCGGGACGATGATGGCTTCCGGTTTGGCTTCTTCGCCACGGGCCGGCACGGCCGGGGTGGCCATCGCTTTGGCCGGGGCGGCCATGGCTTCTTCGGGCGGGGTGGCGGCGGCGACTTTCCGGGATCGCGGCGGCTCTCGTCGCAGGATCTGCAACTCGTCATCCTCGCGCTGCTCGGCGAGCAGCCGGCGCACGGCTACGAATTGATCAAGAAAATCGAGGAGCGGTCGGACGGCTTCTACACCCCGAGCCCCGGCGTGATCTATCCGGCGCTGACCTTCCTCGAGGAGATCGGCCACGCCAGCGTCACCCAGGACGCGGCGCGCAAGCTCTACAGCATCACCGAGCAGGGCAAGGCGCATCTCGCCGAGAACCGCGCGACCGCAGACACAATTCTCGCAGCACTGTCGCGGATCGGCGGCCGCATGGAGGAGGTGCGCGAAGCCTTCGCCGGTGTCAGCGATCTGGATAGCGGAGCGTCCGACGACGTCCACCGCGCCCGCCACGCCCTGAAGAGCGCGCTGCGCCAGAAGCGCGGCTGCGACGCCGCCGAGGCGCGCCGCATCGCCAAAATCCTCGACCGCGCTGCCGCTGAAATCCTGCAGCAATGATGCAACCGCAACGGAGACCCTTCATGTACAACGCTGAACCGCACAGCGCGATCGCTGACGCCCGCGTCGCTGCCGTCATCGCGCGCCTGCAGGTCACGCGCCCCAGGCCGGCTGCCGGCGGTCCGCGCGGCAATCCGGCGATGAGCCGCGATCCGAACGATTATGCCGAGCAGGGATTCTCGATCCACCCTGAGCAGGGCGAATTGATCTACCTGCTGTGCCGCGGCCTGCGCGCCAAGCGTGTTGCCGAGTTCGCAACCTCGGTCGGCATGTCGACGCTGTATTTCGCAGCAGCGATGCGCGACAATGGCGGCGGCACCGTGATCGGCTCGGAGATCGTCCCGGCCAAGGTCCAAGCCGCGAAGCGCAATCTTGCCGAGGCCGGCCTTGCCGACTACGCCGAGATCCGCGAGGGCGATGCGCGCCAGACGCTGCGCGATCTCGGTGGTCCCGTCGACTTCATCCTGATCGACGGCTGGCCGGGCGACAAGGGACCGACGCTGGCACGGCAGGTGATCGAGATCGTTGCCCCGCAGCTTCGCGTCGGCGGCTATGTCATGAACGACAATGCCGAGGCGGATTTTCTGGAGTTCGTGCGCGATCCCAAGAATGGCTTCGTGTCGATCACGCTGCCGCTCAAGGGCGGCACCGAGCTCTGCCTGAAGGTGGCCTAAGGATCGGCCCGGCACGGCGAAATCCTGCTGGCGTGATTGTGAGCCGCAACGACGTCACGCCACGCTGGATTTTGTCGGCGCTTCTTGCTCTGTTCGAGGAAAATCAGGAGCGAAGCGCCGCATGTCCGAAGTCCCGCCGATCCATCCGCTTGATCGTCCAATCTGGAGCGCGCTGACCACGCGGCAACGAGACCTTGCCGAAGGCGGCGCCGACGCACGGCGCTTTCCGGTCGCGATCGCCCCCTTCGCCGACATGATTGACATGTCGCCCAAGAGTTTTGCCGCGCTCGGCGCGCTGCTGTCCGGACCCGATATCGCGGTGCTGTTCACGCCCGATCCGGTTCCTGTGCCGCCGGAGTTCAAGGTGTTGCTGGCCGAGACCGGCGAGCAGATGATCGGAAAACCGGCGGAGTTCTCTCTGCCCGGCGTCGAGATCGTCAGGCTCGGCGCCGCCGACGTTTCCGCGATGATTGCGCTGACGGACATGACAAAACCCGGACCGTTCAGCGCGCGGACGCATGAGCTCGGCAACTTTTTCGGCATCCGCGTTGGCGGCGATCTGGTCGCGATGACCGGGGAGCGGATGAAGCCGGGGAACTATACCGAGATGACCGCGGTCTGCGTGCATCCAGACCATCGCGGCCGCGGCTATGCCCAGGCGTTGCTGTCGGCGGTCGGCGGCCAGATCGTGGCGCGCGGCGAGATCCCGTTCCTGCACGTCTTCACCAGCAACGCCTCGGCGATCGCGCTGTACCGCCGCCAGGGCATGGCGATCCGCCGTCGTCTGCACATCACGGTGCTGCAGAAGCAGGGGTAGGGCAGGACTGAAGGGGAAGGTCTCTACTCAGATAAATGGGGACGAAACAGTTCAGTTCAAGAATTGTCAGGCGCGCCGCTCACCGCGTATGTCCCGCCTCCCTCAAAGCCTGGGGACGGAGCGGGGAGCACAGCCATGACAGTTGCGATATCAGACGGATTTGCCGACGCGCGGTTTTCGGCGGCGCGCGAGGCGTTCGAGGCTAATTTCGCTGACGGGGAGGAGCTCGGCGCGTCGTTCTGCGCCACGATCGACGGCGAGACCGTGGTCGATCTATGGGGCGGTTTTGCCGACGAGGCCGAGCTGCGGCCCTGGACGCGCGACACCATCGTCAACGTCTATTCGATCACCAAGACCATGACCGCGCTGACCGCGTTGTGGCTCGCCGACCGCGGCGCGCTCGACTTCGCGGCACCGGTGGCGCGCTACTGGCCGGAATTCGCGGCGGGCGGCAAGGGCGCTATCACCGTGGCGCAACTGATGAGCCATTCGGCCGGCCTCTCGGGCTGGCATCCGGCGATCAGCGGCGAGGATTTTTATGACTGGGACAAGGCGACCTCGACGCTTGCCGCCCAAGTGCCGCTGTGGGAGCCGGGCACCGCGTCCGGCTATCACGTCTACAGCTTCGGTTTCCTGATCGGAGAAGTCGTTCGTCGCATTACCCGCAAGACCCTCGGCACGGTGTTTCGCGAGGAGATCGCTTCTCCCCTGAATGCGGATTTCTGGATCGGGCTGCCGGCATCGGAAGACCATCGCGTCGCCGATCTCGTGCCATTCCTGCCGTCAGCGGCCGCGACCGATATCGAGATGACGACCATTCAGAAGATCACCTTCAGCGACACCCGCACCGACGTGCCGTCGACCCGGACCCGCGCCTGGCGCGGCGCCGAGATCCCGGCGGTGAACGGTCACGGCAACGCGCGATCGATCGCCGCCATCCAGACCATCCTCGCGACCGGCGGCACCGCGAAAGGGCAGCGGATCATGTCGGAGGCCGGCTGCCGCAAGGCGCTCGAAGTACAGATCGACGGCCCGGACCTCGTGATGCGCGGCATCTCCGTCCGCTTCGGCCTCGGCTTCGGTCTGCCGAGCCCGATCCTCAGCCTGGTGCCGCCGAATCCCAACACGCTGTTCTGGTCGGGCGGCGGCGGCTCATTTGTGCTCGTCGATACCGATGCGCGGATGACGTTTGCCTATGCGATGAACCGGATGCAGCGTGGCCTCGTCGGCGATGCCCGCTCGTTCCGGATCATCCGCGCGATGTGGCGCGCGCTCGGCATGACGCCCTGAGCGGTGGCGTGCTCGCTCAGGCCAGCCTGTTGCCGGCGACACGCACCGAATGCTTGTCGCAGCTGGGATCGATCGCGACGGCATTGGTCGCGATCCGGCCGTGTGCGGCGACGTTGTTGCTGATCTCGACGTTCCTGGCGCGGCCGACGAAGATCGCACTGCCGGGCTTGATGTGGAAGAAGTCGCCGGCCCCGAACACGCCGCCGCGCAGAAATGTCTGGCCGATCACGTTGCCGGCGATTTTGACGCCGTCGGCATTACTGACGAAGATCGCGTAGATGTAGGAATCGTCGATGTGATTGCCTTCGATGATGACGCGCCGGTTCTGGAAATTATCCTGAAATCCCCTGGCACCTTCCGGCGGCACCATGCCGACATAGATGGTGCCGAGGGTGCCGCTGCCGCTGGTCAGCTCGTTGGCGCCGTTGACGCAGTGGCTGAAGCGGTTGTTGCGGAACACGAGGTTCTCGGCAAATCCGGACTCCGACCAGAAGCCGATGTCGCTGCCCGCCTGTAGCGCGACCCCGGTCGAGAACGTGAACTGGCAGTTCTCGACGATGGCGTTCGGCGCCTTCATCAGCACGCGGCCGCAGGCGTGGAAATTGCAGCGCAGCACTGTGGCGCCGGATCCGATATGCGTCAGCGACGTGATGGAATCACCGGTCTTGAGCGGCAGGTCCTGCTGTAGCACCACGTCGTAGATCAGGTCCGGCTGGGTGGTCGGGCTCCGGTTCTTCCAGAGCTGGGCGATCCTGGCCTTCAGTTCCGGCGCATGGCGCTTGGTCAATTGCGCGACCTTGCCGCGTCCGAGGGAGCGAAACGTCGCATGGTCGCAGCTCTCGATATCGTCGCCCGCCGCAAGGCCGACGTCCCATTTCGGGCTGAGCAGAAACCGCCGCGCCGCGGTCTTCGCCACGACGTAGTAGTAGAAGCCGTGGACGTTGACGGCATCGTCGGAGGTATTGGCGAAACTGCAATCCTCCATGGTCGGACCGCGCGCGACCGCGGTGAAGTGCGAACCGTCGGAATTGGTCGAGATCAGGCGGTCGGTCGGCGCGCCCTTCGGCCGGGGTCCCGGAACCACCGAGACCTTCTGCATCATCATCGAGCCTTCGCCGCCATTCTCGATGATGCCCATGCCCGGCGAAGCCAGCAGCTTCAGGTCGATCAGGCTGGTGGCGACGCTGGAGTCCACGGCGATGGCGTGCGCGCCGCTGTTTGCGATGGTGACGACGTCACCGACCGTGATCGGCAGCTGACTCGGGAAACGATCGTTCGCGCTCCACTGCAGACGCACCTTGATCAGACCGTCGCTGAGCCGCGTGGCATGGGTCGGGGAGAGGAAATCCCTGGCGCCGGTCTTCAGCGCCCGGTTGTGGCGGTCCATCACCTTGAAGAAGCCACCCGTGAAGGCGGCCAGCAGCGCCGCGTCATCGGGATAGCCGGGGTCGACCTTCACCGTGATGTCGACCGCCTGCTTGTCGAAGGCGGTGATCGTTCCCTGGGTGAAGGGCAGCGGATCGTAGTCGATGGTGAGATCGCGGATGGTGAGGCGGTTGCAGCCGGAGATCACGAAGGTCGCGCCGCGCGCCGTGTTGATCAGTTGCGCGCCATTGCCGTTAAGCTCGAAGCCGTGCAATTGCCGGAACGCGAGCGGCCGCTTGATCCGGTAGCTGGCGTTCTTCTCCAGATTGAGGACGATGTGAGCCGGCCCGGCCTTGCTGGCGTCGGCTGCTGCCTTGGCGACGGCAGCCAGTGCTTTGGCAAAGGCCGCGTCGGCATCGCCGCCGGAGGTGGCTGTGAAGGTGGCCATGTCGAAGGTCGCGGCCCCGGTAGTTGGCGCCGGTTCGGCGCGGCTTTCGGTGCCGAGCAGCGGGCTCGCCGCAAAAAGCGAGGCGAGCGTCAGCGCTCGCCGGCGGCTGATCGGCATGGTGCGCGGCTCCTTGCGAGACCGGGATCGGTCGCGCGCACTATCCGTCCGCGGAGATGAACCACAGCGAAATGGCGGGCGGCAGGCGCGGGACCTCTCGACGTCGTGATCAAGATCGCTGCCAGCATTCCCTCAAGCTGCATCGGACCCGTCTCGGATCCATCCCGTGCCTCATTGAGGGAAATCCCTCATTCGTGATTGCGCGCGCCGTGCTTACCTTTGCCGGACCGCAACACGATGAGAGAGGATATCTCGATGACCGAGCAATCCCAGGACAAGCGTCCCGTAGCCGATCCGGCTGAGAACAACGCCTTCTTTCCGTCGCCTTACTCGCTTGGGCAATTCACCTCGGCCAAGTCGGATCTCTCCGGCGCGGACTATCCCAACGCCTACAAGGGCGGCCGCTGGAAAATCCTGATGATCGCCGCGGACGAGCGCTATCTGCTGCTGCAGAACGGCACGATGTTCTCGACCGGCAACCATCCGGTCGAAACCCTGTTGCCGATGTATCACCTCGACAAGGCAGGCTTCGAATTCGACATCGCCACCGTGTCGGGCAATCCGGTCAAGTTTGAGCTCTGGGCGTTTCCGAACCAGGACGACGCGGTCAAGAGCATCTACCAGAAGTATCTCGGCAGGCTGAAGCAGCCGCTGAAACTTTCCGACGTGATCGAAAACAAGCTCGGCAAGGATTCCGACTACATCGCGGTGTTCATCCCCGGCGGCCATGGTGCGCTGATCGGTCTTCCCGAAAGCCTCGACGTCAAGGCGGTCCTGAAATGGGCGCTCGACCACGACAAGCATATCGTCTCGCTCTGCCATGGGCCGGCGGCGTTGCTGGCGTCCGCGGTCGGCGAAGCCAAGGGTGACTATCCTTTCAAGGGCTACAAGATCTGCGCGTTCCCCGATGCCATCGATCGGACGACGCCCGATATCGGTTACATGCCGGGTGCGCTGACCTGGGCCTTTGGCGAGGAGTTGCAGGCGCTCGGCGTCGAGATCCTGAACAAGGACATCACCGGCAAGACGCATCAGGATCGCAAGCTGATCACCGGAGACAGTCCGTTCGCCGCCAACAATGTCGGCAAGGCGGCGGCCAAGGCCTTGCTCGATACGCTTGGCGGGCGTTGAAGCCATCGGCCCGGCTCGAGGCGGCGAGGCGAATCCGCCACGCCGCCCGCGGCCGGACAACGGTGCGCGCCTTGCAGGTCCACCTGGCTTGAGGGAAAGTCCTCAACGGGCAGGGTCGCTCGACGGGGTTACCCGGGATACGATGGCATCCGCATGGACCACTACATCGAAGCCGTGGTTGCGATCGAGGGCAGCGGGAGCTTGTCCGCGATCCAGGCGGCCGTGCGGTCGGCGAGCGTGCCGCTCGGCTACGACCGCTTCGTGATGTTCTCGGCGTCTCCTTCGCGTGAGGATTTGGTTGACCGGATCTACTGGGTCGAGGGTGACTGGTTCGGCAAGGGCGTGACGGTCGATGCCGAGACCTATGTCCGGCACTGTCCGGTCACGCGCAATTTCCTCAATGTGGATGAGGCTTTTTTCTGGACCAAGGTGATGTCGGCGCGTGGCGAGAAATACCGCGTGGTGCGCGCGCCGCGCGGGCCCGGGTTCCACGGATTGCAGGTCCCGGTGTTCGGGCGCACCGGCCTCGAGGGCGCGATGAGCTTTGCCGGAACGCGGATCGACGCGTCGGCGCGGGCGCGTGTGGCCCTGACGATGATCGGCACCGCGGCCTTTCGGGCCGCCCGCCGGCTATTGGAAGCGCGCGAGGCGAACGGTGCGTCGAGCCTGTCGCCGCGCGAGCGCGAAGTGTTGCGCTGGATCGCCGCCGGCCGGCGTCAGGCCGACATCGCGGCGTCGCTGGGGCTCTCCGAACGCACCGTCGAGAACCATTTGCGGCGTGCGCGGCTCCGCCTTGGCGTCGCGACGACGGCGCAGGCCATCCGGCTCGCGATCCGCAGCGGCGAGATCGAGGATTGATGCGGACGCGCGCGTTCTTTACTGGCGATCGCGCAAAAAAGTTGGGCCCGGGCGCATCGCGCGTCCGGGTCCGTTGTTGTGTGACGCAGGTCAGTGCGCGGTTGCTTCCGACGCCGCGATCCACGCGATCACGGCCTCGGAGAAGCCGTCGACCCGCGTCCACGGGCCGTGTCCGACACCGTGCTGGTAGGACGCCACGTTGACCATGTATCCGCGCCCCTTGGGGGCGGGCACCTGGTCGTGGCTCTGCTCGTCGGTGAAGGCGATCAGGCGATCGCCCTTGCGGTCGATCTCCGTCACCGCCTTGCCGAGATACGTCCCGCCATGCGGCTGCGAGCCGATGATCGCATCGCGCAGCGCGAAACCGCGGCGCGGCGGCAGCTTCACGAGTTCATTGCTGAACGTGAAGATCTCCACCTCGTCGCAGACCTCGCGGGCGAGGATCGCAAGTCCGCAGGCCGCTTCCGCTCTCGTCATCTCTGACTGGGCCGAGAGCGGCGTGAACATCGATCCCGACACGTCGATCAGGAGCCGCGTGCGGCCGTCCAGCCGCGCGTAGTCCTTGACCGACTTCAGCATCGCGGCCTCGAGCTCGGGCTCGAAGTCCGGCGCATAGCGCGCCGCCGTGATGAAGCGGTAGGGCAGGATACGATCCGTCCGCATCGCCTCGATCGCGTCCGCAATGATCCGGCGCGGCACCTCCGCCTTCTGCATCAGGCGCAGGTTGCGCAGCAACGCCAGCCCGCCGAGCCTGTTCTCGGCGATCAGCCGCTCGAAAGTCTCGCGCTTGTCCTTGCCGGACGAGAGCGAAACCTCCCAGGTATCGGGCGAGGCCAGCTCGCCGTCGACGAGCTGCTTCCACACCTTCTCCTGTGCGGCGTCCTTCGGCTTGGCGTGAACCAGGAACAACACGTCCTTGATCCGCACCGCGCCGTCGCGATCGTACTTCGCGAGCTGGTAGGCGTCGAACCTGGTGAGCGCCCGCGCCAGGCCCTTCTTGATCTGTGCCGAGACCGGCTGACGCTTGCGCTGCTGCTGCGGGCCGAGCGCATCGGCCCAGTAGATCGCAAGCAGCTCGGTCATCTCGTCCGGCCGCTGGATCACCCGCGCCAGCGTATCGGCGACGAGGCCCCGATGCGTCGCGTGCCGCGCCATCTCGCGGACCACGAGCAACGGCGCATGCCGCAGCTTCATGGTCTCGCGGGCGGCGATGGCAAGCTCCGCCACGCGCGCCGGCTCGACCTTCGGCACCAGCGCCTTGATGCGATCGGCGATCGCAACGCCGTCCTCGTAGAACTGGTTCTCCCACAGGAGGCAGTTCAGCAGCGCACGCCGCAGCTCCATCTCGGGCGTGAAGCGCTTGCCGCGCGCCCCCTCACGGGTGAAGGCGCGCATGATCTTGTTGATCGTGGCCATGATGGCCTCCTTTCTGGGTGAGCATGGATTGGAAAGTGGTGCCGGGGAACAAGCGAGACTGTACTGCCCTTGCGGGCTTCGCTTGCTCGACCATCGAGCGGCGGACACATGGTCCGGAGGGAATCGAACCCTCAACTGGCGATCCGAAGTAACAGCACTCTTCACCACCGGCGGTCGGCACGACCTCGTGACACACGCGAAGCGCCTGCACGACGATTAGGGACCACGACCCGGGAACGGGCGATTGCTGAGACCCCAGCCGGCAGCTTACCCTGCCGATCGGGAAGCGCTCTACCGCTGAGCTACCGGCGCACATGACGCCGGGCGGGATTCGAACCCGCGACCTCTCGTTTCACAGACGATGTAACAGCGATCTTCACCACGGGGCGTGGAGAGGGTTGGCGGGGAACAGTCGATGCTGTTGCCGCTCCGAGGAGCATACTCTGCCACGGCATTGCTGCCGGCGGGACTCGAACCCGCGACTCCGAGCCGCGAGAACGGCTCGGCGCATCTACCGAAGTAACAGACATCTTCACCACCGCCTGGCCGGCGTAGCGACGCCGGCCATTGATTAGGTACGCTGGGGAACGGGCGATATCGGTGTCAGTGACGACAACGCAGCGTCTCGCCTTGCGGGCGAGAAGCTGCGCCGGGGCGCGCGCGGACCTTTGCGAGGCCGCATCCCCGGTGCGTGCGTCAAAGGCGGGATTCGAACCCGCTCTTTCCGGTGGAGCGAAGTATCCGATATCTTCACCACCAGCGTTGGTTGAGCCGCTGCGATGCGGCAAACCGTTTTGAAAGTTTCGTCGCGGCGCTGTCGACGCGCCGCCGTTTGCGAACTCCTTGGAGTTCACTCTGCCATCGGTGTCCGGCTCATCGCCTTGTTCCCTCCGGCAGGCCCCGCGCGCTTGGGCACGCGCGTTGCCGCGCGAGCCCCGGGATCCGGGTCTCCCGTTCCGGCTTGCGCCGGGCAATTCAGATGAGCCGTGCTTCGGACAACAAAAAACCCTCCGGAGCGGCTGGCTCGGGAGGGTCCGTTTGAGACGGACTGTCGACCTCGCATTATGCGAGATCGCTCCCATGAGCCGGGCACACGCTATTGTTCGGCCGAAGGCCGTTCGATAGTCTGCGGAAATTTTCAAATCCGTGTTGCATCATCGTGCTCATGTTTGATCGCGAGCGACTGCGCTCGCGAAGGTTGCGGGACATACGCCTCGTCTTGGTCGATGTCAACAAGGGAAATGATCGCGCCGAGAGAACTTCAGCGCTGCTTGCGCGCCTTGGTCTTGCGCGCCGGTTCGCTGCTGAGTGCGGCGATCCGCGTCAGTGCATCGGCAAACGTGCGCGCGGCGGGGCCGAGCGGTTCGTCGAGCCGGTGCGCGAGATAAGCCTCCATCGCGAGCGCCGCGTTGCGGCCGAGTGCGCCGGTTTCGACCCGCACCAGTCGGCGATCCCTGAGGTCGCGCGCGACCTGCCAGAGCGGCAGACGGCCCCAGCCGAGCCCGGCCAGGATCATGGCGTGCTTGGTGTCCTGGTTGCTCACCCGGCAAATCTGCGGCGAGAGCACGCCGAAGCTGCGGCCCTCCGACAGAGGCGTCGGATCCGACAGCACGATCTGCAAATGATCGGCAAGGTCGGCGACGCTCTTGCGGCCGCGCCGCCCGAGCGGATGGCTCGCGGAGGCGACGGCGATGATCTGGACGGCGCAGATCGCATCGAGCGCGAGGCGAGGATCGCGAAAATCCTCCCCAACCGTGACGGCGAGCGCGCTGCGCCGTTCGGTGAGAGCGGCGATCGGCCCGCCCATCGGTTCGACCGCGAGCCGCACGCTCACGGACGGATAGGCCGAGCGCATTTCCGTCAGCGCTGCGCCGACCGCGGCGATCGGAAACAGCGTATCGACCACCAGCGAGAGCTCCGATTCCACTCCCTCGCCGAGGCCGTGCGCGCGCGCCCGCATCGCATCGACCCGGAGCAGCAGGTCGCGGGCGTTGCCGAGCAGCGCCTTGCCTTCGGCCGTCAGTGCCGGGCGATGGCCGGAGCGGTCGAACAGCATGAGACCGAGCTCGGCCTCGAGATTGGCGATGGCATGGCTCACCGCAGACTGCACCCGCGCCAGCTTCGTCGCGGCGGCGCGGAAGCTGCCGCTCTCGGCGATGGTGACGAAGACCCGGATCTGGTCGAGCGTGAGGTTATCGAGCATGATCTACGAAATCGATCAAATGGATGCAAAACATATCACTCCTGTCGATGATCGGGAACCGCTATCTGTGGTGGCTGAACTGGCGGAGTGGACGCATGACGATCGAGACGGCCGTGGTGCAGCAGAGCGAAGCAAAGCGATGGGCGACGGTCGCCGTCGTCACCGGTTGCGGGATCGGCGCCGCCCTCCAGGTCGGCAAGGTGCCGATTGCCGCGGCGATGCTGCAACAAGACCTCGGCATCGACCTCGCCGCGGTCGGAACCATCGCCGGCATCTTTGCGGTGCTGGGGCTCATCGGCAGTGTTCCGGCCGGCGTCGTGATCGCCGCGGTCGGCGCGCGCCGGGTGCTGCTGTGCGGGCTTGCGGCGATTGCGCTCGGCGCGGCGTCGGGCGCGCTGGCGCCGCAGCTTGCGGTGCTGCTGGGATCGCGGCTGCTGGAAGGGCTTGGCTTCCTGCTGGTGATGGTTTCTGCCCCTGCATTGCTCAATCGCGTGGTCGATGTCGGGGCGCGCGACATCACCATGGCGGTGTGGAGTTGCGTGATCCCGTTCGGGATCGCGCTGGCACTGGTCGCCGGTCCAATGTTCGACGGCTGGCGCGCGATCTGGTGGGCCAGTGCCGCGTTTGCTGCGCTGCTGTTCGTCCTTGCCGGCGTCGTCGTGCCGGAAGTCGCATCACGGACCGGCCCGGCGCGGAGCGGCCTGATGCAAGAGGCCACGGCGCTGGCGCGGCGTCGCACCCCGGCGCTTCTGATGGTGCTGTTCGGGCTCTACAGCCTGATGTTCTTTGCGGTGTTCAGCTTCCTGCCGATCCTTTTGACCGACCGCCTCGGCGTCTCCAGCCAGGGCGCCGGCGGGCTCAGTGCGCTGGCGGCGGCCGCCAACGTCGTCGGCAATCTCGCCGCCGGCAATCTGCTCGCGCGCGGTGTGAGCCGAACGGTGTTGATTGCAGTTGCCGCAGTCGTGATGGGCGCGTCCGCGCTCGGCATCTTCTTGCCGGTGCTGGGCGGCGGGGGCGCCTTCATTCTGTGCCTGCTATTCTCCGCGACCGGCGGCCTGATCCCCGCAACGCTGCTGGCGACCGCACCCACAGCGGCGCGTTCGGCGGCGATGGTGCCGGTCATGATGGGCCTGTTGATGACGGGCAGCAATTTCGGTCAGGTGACCGCACCGATCGCGGTCGGCGCTGTCGTCTCGGCGTGGGGCTGGAGCGCGGCCTGCGTCATGGTGGTTGCGGCGGCGATCCTTGCCGGCCTTGCGGCATGGATGCTGGCGCGCGGCGATTACGAAGGCGTCAGTGAGGCGAGGGACCCGGCTTGACGCCGCGCGCGCCGAGGGCGAAGGAAGTGAAGGTCTCTCACGCCAACGACAACAGGAAAGTCTCATGACACGCGTGCGCTGTATCACCGAAATGGGCATGGGCGTCGACGTCCACGGCCGCGATGCGACCAAGGCCGCCAAGCGCGCGGTCTCGGATGCGATCCGCCATTCCAGCCTCGGCTTCTTCCGCATGCTCGGCAAGACCGCCAACGACATGTTCGTCGACGTCACGATCGCGGTGCCGAATCCCGAAGCGGTCGATACCGAAGCCGTCGCCAAGGAATTGCCCTATGGCACCAAGACCGTGAAGGCGATCGCAGGCGGGCTCGAGATTCCTTCGGATATCGGCAACGACCCGATCCTGATCGCGAATGCCGCCGTCATCGTCAGCTTCGACGACGGCAAGTAATCGAAGAACGGCGGGCGGCGTATGCGTGCGTTATTCGCCGCCCTTGAAGTAGTCGGGCTTGCCGGTCGTCCAGGTCTCGCCCCAATGCTGGCCGCCGCCGTCGACGGTCAGCGTTTCGCCGGTGATGAACTTGCCGGAGGGCGCGGCGAGGTAGACGGCGGCCTCCGCGATATCCCAAGGCGTGCCCGGACGCATCATCGGATTGGAGCGTGGATAGGCGGCGCGCGCCGCCTCGCTGTAGACGTTCCAGCCCTCGGTCTCGATCGCGCCGGGCGCGATGCAATTGATGCGGATATTCAGCGGCGCCCATTCGACCGCGAGCGCACGCGACAGCCCGATCACGCCGGAGCGCGCGGCGATCGTGTGCGCGATGCCGTAGAGGCCGTGCGTCGTCACCACGACGATATTGACGATGCTGCCGGGTTGCTTGCGCTCGCGCCAGCGCTGCGCCGCGGCCTGCATCATGTACCAGGTGCCGTTGAGGTTGGTGTTGATGACCGCGTTCCAGCCCTTGATCGAGAAATCGATCGCAGCTTGCGGGAATTGGCCGCCGGCGCTGTTCACGAGATGATCGACGCGGCCATGCGCGGTCCACAGCGCGTCAAACATCGCGCTGACCGCGTCGGGATCCCTGATGTCGGCGACATGCGCGGACGCCTTCAGGCCACGATGGCCGAGATGATCGACCAGCGCATCGAGCTTGTCGGCATTGCGTCCCACGATCACGACATGGGCGCCGAGCCGGGCGAACAGCCAGGCGATGGCGCGGCCGATGCCGCCGGCGCCGCCGGAGACGACGACCACTTGACCGGCCAACGCGCCGGCCGCGAACACGGTCGGATGTGTCGCAAGTTCGTCGTCGGAGGGGCCGAGCGTTGCCTCTGTCTGTTGATCGTTCATGGCCGGTTGCAGACCTTGCAGCTTTCAATGAGCTCCGTACATTAGCCACCCAACAACAACCGTGCAAAGAATGTCGACATGACCGATCTGTCCGCCTTTCCCATCACAAAGCGCTGGCCCGCCCAGCATCCGGACCGCCTGCAGCTCTATTCGCTGCCGACGCCGAACGGCGTGAAGGTCTCGATCATGCTCGAGGAGATCGGGTTGCCCTATGAGGTCCATCTCGTCGACTTCAACAAGGACGACCAGAAGACGCCGGAGTTCCTGTCGCTGAACCCGAACGGCAAGATCCCGGCGATCCTCGATCCCAACGGTCCCGGCGGCAAGCCGCTGCCGCTGTTCGAATCCGGCGCGATCCTGCAATATCTCGCCGAGAAGACCGGCAAGCTGTTGCCGACGGATGCCGCGCGCCGCTACCGGGCGATCCAGTGGGTGCATTTCCAGATGGGCGGCATCGGACCGATGTTCGGCCAGGTCGGCTTCTTCCACAAATTCGCCGGCAAGGATTATGAGGACAAGCGGCCGCTGCAGCGCTACGTCGCCGAGTCCGCGCGCCTGCTCGCCGTGATGGAGATGCATCTTGCTGGGCGGCAGTGGTTCATGGACGATGAATACAGCATCGCCGACATCTCGATGCTCGGCTGGGTGCGCAACCTGATCGGTTTCTACGGTGCGCGCGAGCTCGTCGAATTCGACCAGTTCAAGCACGTCGCGGCGTGGCTCGAGCGCGGTCTGAAGCGGCCGGCCGTGGAACGTGGCTTGAATATTCCGAAGCGGCCCTAACGCGCCTGCTTGAGTAGCTCGTAGACGACCGGATTGTCGGCGCAGGCGGCAAAGCCGCATTCGAGCAGGGTGGACAGCACGTTCAGCGCCGTCAGCCCGATCACCAGCCATACGGCGCCTTGCGCGAACTTGCCGGGCGAAGTGCCCGGCGCCGCGCGGTGGTCGAACTGGCGGTCGAACAGCAGCATCGCGGCGAGCAGGACGATCGCGGCGACGAAGCCGATCAGCGCCCACGAATAATAATGATAGCCGAGCAGCGCTGACCCGTAGCCGGCATCGCCGGGGAGGATGTGCAGCAGCACCTGCCGGGTCGAGACCGAGGCGCCGAGGACAGCCGTCAGCAGCGACAAGGCATAATGGCTCGGCCGCGGTCCGAAGCGGATGTTCAGGATCGGTCCGATCGCCAGCAGGGCGAAAAGGATGCGCTGCAACAAACAGAGCGGGCAGGGCAGCTCGTGCAACAGCAGCTGCGCCGCAAAAGCCGCGGCCAGCAGCAGCGCGAGGCCATAGAGCGCGAGGGCGTTGAGGGTCACGGCCTGGGTGTCGGTCATGGCTGGCCTCAGAACGACAGGGTGAGCCGGTCGGTGGCGTGGTGCAGCAAGGTCGCGACGCAGGCGACCAGGATCACCGCGAATAATCCGATCGCAAGCGGACGCGGGCCACGCCAAGCCACCAGCATGGCGATGGTGATGGCGAGAAACAGCGCGGTGAATTCCATCTCAGCCTCCGGATGCGAGCCGGCCGTAGTCTACGACAGATTCGTGTGCGTGCGCGGCAGCGCGAATGGCCATTGTCGCTTGCGCGCGGCTCCGCCAAGATGGCATCACCAGTTCAGTTCATTCCAGCCCGGGGCACCTCATGACCACAGACGCGATCAAGCCCGCCGCCCATCACAGGCATCAGCCCTGGTACAAGATCCTCTACATCCAGGTGTTGATCGCGATCGCCGCCGGCGTCCTGATCGGTCATTTCTATCCCGGCCTCGGCAAGCAGTTGAAGCCGCTCGGCGACGGCTTCATCGCGCTGATCAAGATGATGATCGCGCCGGTCATCTTCTGCACCGTGGTGCACGGCATCTCCTCGATGGGCGACCTCAAGCGCGTCGGCCGGGTCGGGCTGAAGGCGCTGATCTATTTCGAGGCGGTGTCGACGGTCGCGCTCGCGGTTGGCCTCTTGATCGGCGAGCTGCTGCAGCCCGGCCGCGGCTTCAACATCGATCCCGCCACGATCGATCCGAAGTCGGTGTCCACCTATGTCACCCAGGCGAAGGAGCAGGGCATCGTCGCCCATCTGATGGCGATCATCCCCGACAGCTTCTTCGGCGCGCTGGCGCGCGGCGACCTGCTGCAGGTGCTGCTGATCTCGATCCTGTCGGGGTTTGCGATTGCCCTGATGGGCAAGCCCGGCGAGCCGATCGCCGAGGCGATCGACAAGGCGTCCAAGATGTTCTTCGGCATCATCCGGATGATCGTCCGGGTCGCGCCGCTCGGCGCGTTTGGCGCGATGGCCTTCACCGTCGGCGCCTACGGCCTCGGCTCGCTGGTGAATCTGGCGGCGCTGATTGCCACCTTCTATCTCACCAGCATCCTGTTCGTGCTGATCGTGCTGGGCGCGATCGCGCGGCTGGCCGGCTTTTCCATCATCCGCTTCATCGCCTATATCAAGGACGAGCTGCTGATCGTGCTCGGCACCTCGTCGTCGGAGACGGTGCTGCCGCAGATGATCCAGAAGATGGAGCATCTCGGCGCCTCGCGCTCGGTGGTCGGCCTCGTGGTGCCGACCGGCTACAGCTTCAATCTCGACGGTACCAACATCTACATGACGCTGGCGACGCTGTTCCTGGCGCAGGCCACCAACACCCATCTGACGATCTGGCAGGAGCTCGGCATCCTCGGCATCGCCATGATCACCTCGAAGGGCGCCTCCGGCGTCACCGGCGCCGGCTTCATCACGCTGGCCGCGACGCTGTCGATCGTGCCCGATATTCCGATCCAGTCGATCGCGATCCTGGTCGGCATCGACAAGTTCATGAGCGAATGCCGCGCGCTGACCAATCTGATCGGCAACGGCGTCGCCTGCGTCGTGATCAGCCTCTCCGAGGGCGAACTCGACAAGGACGCGCTGCACGAAACGATGGCGCATCCGCTCGAGCTCGGCGAAGCGCTGGAGCCGGGCGGGACGGGTTAGCAGGGGTCAGTATGAATACGATACGTTCCGTCTGTGTCTATTGTGGTTCCTCGCCAGGCAACGATGTTGCCTTTGTCGAAGCGGGCGAACGCTTCGGCAGGGACCTTGCCACGGCAAGATTGGAGCTGATCTTCGGTGGCGGAACCAATGGTGTCATGGGTGCGGTCGCACGCGGGGTGCTGCAATCCGGCGGCAAGGTCGGCGCCATCATTCCGCGTTTCCTCACCAACCGCGAGTCCACGACCGATGCGCTGGCCATCTTCGAGGACTTGACGGTCACGGAGACGATGCACGAACGCAAGCACAAGATGTTTGAACGTTCGGACGCGTTCGTGGCGCTGCCCGGCGGCATCGGCACGGTGGAAGAGATCATCGAGGTCATGACTTGGGCCCAGCTCGGGCAACATCGGAAGCCGATGGTCTTTGCCAACATCAAGGGCTTTTGGGATCCCATGCTGGCCATGCTCGACCACCTGCAGCGCGTTGGGTTCCTTCATAGCAGCCACCTGATCCGTCCGGTCGTGGTTGATCGTGTCGACGGCATCATCCCCGCGATCATGGCTGCTGCTGCGTCCGCCGGCACGTCTTCCGAGGGCAATTCCGCTGTCATCGACAAGATGTAGCGCGCACAGAGTTTCGGGTAGGGGCGCCGCCTGGCCGAACGTCAGTCCAGGGGGCGCTGCCAAAATATCGAAAACAACCCCATGCAAAGTAGCCGGCCGCGGCGGGCATTCGACCAAGCAACTTGACACGTCGGGCAACTCAGGCGTATATTTCTAATATTCAGAAATTGCCGAATGTTCCCATGCACCGGGCTTTGGGTGCATGATGCGCCATCGATAGTCCGTTGCGCGGCGGCCTTACCTCCGAGTTCCTTCATCCAGCCCAATCCAGGAACGCTCAACAATGCTCACCGTCTATGGCGAAGGTCGTGGCTTCCGTGTTGTTTGGCTGCTCGAGGAATTGGGATTGGCCTATCGGCTGCGCCCGGTCGATCTGCTCGCAGCCGAGATTGATCGCGATGTCCTCGCAATCAACCCTGCCGGCTTCATTCCCGTGCTGCAGGACGGCGAGACGATCATGGTCGAATCGATTGCGATTCTCGAGTATCTGCTCGCCCGCCACGGCTCAGGCTCGCTTGCCGTCGCCCCTGATGATCCCGCCTTCGCTTCCTACCTGCAATTTCTCCATTTGGG
>DASVOL010000433.1:0-10847 GCA_036383375.1 Bradyrhizobium sp.
GCGCGTTTGTTCCAGACCTCGCGGGCGTCGTCCTTCTTGAATCCCGGGCCGGTGTCGATGATCAAGAGCGCGCGAACCCGCTCCGGATGGGCGCGGTGGAAGGCAAGCGACATGTAGCCGCCGAGCGAAAGGCCGCCGACGATCGCCTTGTCGGCGCCGGCGTCGTCGAGCAGGGCGGCGATGTCGCCCACGGTCAGGGCTTCACTATAAGCATCCGGATTGTCGGGATAGTCGGACTGGCCGTGCCCGCGCATGTCCCACAGGATCAGTCTGTGCCGCTTCGACAGCGCCTCGATCTGGCCCTGCCACATCGCAGACGTCGACGAATAGCCGTGGGTGAGGATCAGGGGCGGGCCGCTGCCGTGAACCTCGTAATAGATATCGACACCGCTGCGGTTGAGCTTGGCCATTGACGGGCTCCTTCTGTTGTCGATCTCAGGTCCGGCAGCGCTACCGACCTTGGTAGGAGCCATCGATACGGCATCAATACTGGCATTTCAAAAGCTTCATGCCATTGCCGCATCGCACAACAGGCAGTTTCCGAAATTTATTCCTTTCGAGCAATTCCAAATTGGATTGCCTCCAGCCGGGAACCGGATCATTGTTTCGGCAACTGTCGCTTACCCGGTGGGCGCCAGCCATGACCCAACAGTGAGTTGCCGCCGTAAGCGGCTTCCTACACCGGAAGGGGAGAGAGATGCCAAATCTCAATATCAACGGACGGAATATGTCCGTCGAGGCGGCCAGTGACACGCCGCTGCTTTGGGTCATCCGCGAGCAATTGCAGATGACGGGCACCAAATTCGGGTGCGGCGCCGGTCTCTGTGGCGCCTGCACGGTTCACCTCAACGGCGAAGCGGTGCGGTCTTGCCAGACCTCGCTCGCCGACGCCGTCGGCAAGAAGATCACCACCATCGAAGGCCTCTCCGCCAAGGGCGAACATCCCTTGCAGAAGGCCTGGGTCGCCGAGCAGGTGCCGCAATGCGGCTACTGCCAGTCCGGCCAGATCATGCAGGCGGCAGCGTTGCTGTCGAAGAACACCAACCCGACGAAGGAAGAAGTGGTCGCGCATATGGACGGCAATCTCTGCCGTTGCATGACCTATTCCCGAATCCAGAAGGCGATCATGCGCGCTGCGTCCGACATGCGCACCGCATCGGCCACCGGATCCGAGCGGAGGGCCACATGAACAAGCACGTGAAAAACCTCGCTCCCGAGACGACCGATCTCAGCCGCCGTTCCTTCCTGGTCGGCACCGCCGCAACCGGCCTCGTGCTCGGTTACGCCGGGTCCGGCATCGATGGCGCGCTGGCGGCGCCCGGGCCCGCCAACTTCGAGCCGAGCGTCTGGTACTCGATCGCTCCCGATGGTCTCGTCACCGTGACCTGCGGCAAGGCAGATATGGGCCAGCACGTCGCTTCGACGATGGCGCAGATCGTAGCCGAAGAGCTCGGCGCGAACTGGAAGGACATGCGGGTCCAGCTCGCTTCCAACGATCCGAAGTTCAACGACCCCGTGCTGGGCGCGCAGATCACCGGCGGCAGCTGGTCGACGATGATGAACTTCGACGCCATGAGCCGCGCCGGCGCCGCCGGCCGTATCGCACTGACCGAGGCGGCGGCAGCCTCGATGGGCGTGCCGGCCAGCGAGCTGGTGGTGCGCGCGTCGACGATCAGCCATCCGAAGTCGAAGAAGTCGATGTCGTTCGCCGAAGTGGTGAAGAGCGGCAAGGCGACCAAGACCTTCACGGCGGACGATCTGAAGGCGATCAAGCTGAAGTCGGCCGACCAGTACACCATGATCGGCGTCTCGGTGCCGCAGCTCGACATTCCGTTGAAGGTCAACGGCACCGCCAAGTACGGCATCGACGTGATGCTGCCGGGCATGGTCTACGGCGCGCTGGTCACCCCGCCGGTCCGCTACGGCGCCACCGTGAAATCGGTGGACGATAGCGCGGCCAAGAAGGTGCCGGGCTTCGTCAAGGCCGTCACCCTGGACGACAAGACCACAACCACGACCGGTTGGGTCGTCGCGGTCGCCAATACCTATGCCAACGCCAAGAAGGCGGCGGCGGCGCTGAAGATCGACTACGATGGCGGTCCGAACGCCAAGCTGTCGAGCGAATCGCTGTTCGCTGAAGCCAAGCGGCTTCAGGGGCTCAGCGATTCCGGCGAGTTCTTCGTCAAGGACGGCGATCCGAACGCAGCCTTCGGCACGGCGGCCAAGGTGCTCGAGGCGGAATACACCACCAACATCAACATCCACGCGCCGATGGAGCCGATGAACGCCACCGCGGAGTTCAAGGGCGACATCCTGCACATCTATTCCGGCAACCAGTTCGCGACGCGCTCCGGCGCGATCGCAGCCGGCGCCGCCGGGATCGATCCGAAGTTCGTGGTGATGCATCAGATGTGGCTGGGCGGCGGCTTCGGCCGGCGTCTCGACGCCGACATGATGGTGCCCGCGGTGCAGGCGGCCAAGGCCGTCGGCAAGCCGGTCAAGGTCATCTACACGCGCGAAAACGACATGACGATGGATTTCTCGCGTCCGCTGACCTACCAGAAAGTGAAGGCCGGCGTGGACGGCGACGGCAAGCTCGTCGCATTGAGCCACGACGTCGTCTCGGCCTGGCCGACCCAGCGTTGGGGCATTCCCGACTTCCTGTCGCCCTCGGTCGACAAGAAGGGACCGCTCGATGCGTTCACGGTGAACGGTTCGGACTTCTTCTATACCGTTCCCAACCACTATGTGCGGGCGATCAAGAACGAGATGGCGCACAACGCCACCCCGTCGGGTCAGCTCCGTTCGGTGGCACCGGGCTGGACGTTCTGGGCGGTCGAAAGCATGGTCGACGAGATCGCGCATGCGACCGGCAAGGATCCGGCCCAGCTTCGCGTCGAGCTGCTCGACGGCAAGGGCAAGAACGACGGCGGCGCGCAGCGTCTCCGTAACACCTTGCTCGCGGCGATGGGTCTTGCCGGCTACGGCACCAAGAAGCTGCCCAAGGGCGAAGGCATGGGCGTTGCCTGCGTGTCGTCGCAGGAGCGTGCCACGGCGAGCTGGACCGCCTGCGTCGCCCACGTCGCCGTCGCCCCCTCGGGCGAGGTGACGGTGAAGAAGCTGACGGTTGCGACCGACGTTGGTACGCAGGTGAATCCCGACGGCATCCGGGCCCAGGTCGAGGGCGCGGCGCTGTGGGGCATGTCACTTGCGCTGTTCGAGAAGGCGACGTTGAAGGACGGCGGCATCGAGCAGACCAATTTCGACAGCTACACGCCGCTTCGGATGAGCCAGCTGCCGGAAGTCGCGGTCAACGTCATCGCCAATGGCGAGAAGGCGACCGGCGTCGGCGAGCCTGCGGTGACGGTGGTGGCGCCGGCGATCGGCAACGCCGTCTTCAACGCGGTCGGCGCCCGCGTCCGCGGCCTGCCGATCACCGCGGAGGCCGTCAAGGCTGCGATGAAGGCGTAACGGCCTGAACCAATGAAGACGCCGGAGAGCCTAACCGCTCTCCGGCGTTTTTCTTTGCTCCGGCACCGGCCGGGTGGGGGCGGCGTCGGCGTCTTTGACGCAGCAAAAATTCACGATTCGCCCGCGCTGCAGCCGCCTGCCATCATTTCCCGCCGGCCTGATTCTGCTGGCGGATTCTGCGGTTCCTCAAATTGTATCCATTGCGCTTAACCGCCGTTCAGCATCCCCATTAAGTCGGAGGGAACGCATCGTCAGCTAGCGTCCTGGCGTCGGTCGTTACCGCGACGGGGATTGCATGACAGCCTTAGCCAATAACCAGACTTCGAAGCGCCGCCTGCTACTGGCGTCAGATCGAAGCGATCAGAGCAACGAACTCGCCAGCATCCTGCGCTCGGTGGGCGAGGTCGATACCGTTCCGACTTCGGACATTCCCGAGCAGCCGGCCCGCGATCTCTCCGGCATCGTGGTCGACATCAATCTGCGCTCGCCCGAAGCCGTGCAGATGGTCCGCGCCAAGCTGCAGGCCGACGCCTATCGCGAGATGCCGCGGCTGTTCGTGCTGGCGGATGCGCTGCATCACGCCTCGATGCAGGCCTGGGCGCTCGGCGCCACCGACACGATCTCGCGGCCGTTCGATGCGCGCGGCATCCTGCAGCGCATCCGCGCGGCGTTTCCCGACAACAGCGGTTATGACGAGACCGACCGCGGCAAGGCGCTCAATCGCGGCGTCGAGGCCGCGCACGGCGTGATGGTCAAGATGTTCGAGCGGATGCGCGCCGGCGAACCGCTGAAGTTCGAGGACATCGTTGCCGCCGAAAACAAGATCCTCAAGGCGATCAAGCACAACTCGCTGCGTGAATGGCTGACCACGGTCGGCTGCCATCACCAGGAGACCTATCGCCATTGTCTGTTCGTGACCGGCTTTGCGGTAGCGTTCGCGCAGCACCTCGGCATGCGCGACGACGACCAGCGCCGGCTCGCCCGCGCCGCGCTGCTGCACGATGTCGGCAAGGCCTTCGTTCCGGTCGCGCTGCTCGACAAGCCCGGCGCATTCACGGTCGAGGAAATGGCCGAGATGCGCGAGCATCCGCGCCGCGGCTACGAGGCGCTGTCGGCGCAGGGTGGCTTCCCGCCGGAAATGCTCGACGTGATCCTGCATCATCACGAATTCCTCGACGGCACCGGCTATCCGAACGGCCTCAGCGGCAACCAGATCAGCGACATCGTCCGCGTCACCACGATCGTCGATGTCTATGCCGCTTTGGTCGAGAAGCGCGCCTACCGGCTGCAATTCACCCACGCCAAGGCGTTCTCCATGATGGAGGAGATGGGCGGCAAGCTCGACCAGCAATTGCTGCAGGCGTTCCGCCCGGTGGCGTTCGGGCATTATTGAGCCCGCCGTCATTGCTCCGCCACGCCGTGCAATAGCGTGTGTGGCACAGCGTTTAGCCAATCAACGCAAGTCGCCCTCCTTACCTCCGCCTAGATTTCGGCGATCATCGGCGCGCGACCGGTGCTTGGGCAGGTGAGGACGATCATGGACACGGCAACGACCGGGGATTTCGACATCCCCGCCAATATCGCGGAAACCCTCGTCGATCCCGTCGCCTATGCCGACGACCGCATCCACGACAGCTATCGCTGGCTGCGCGCCAACAACCCGCTCGGCATCGCGCGCCCCGAGAAGTTCGACCCGTTCTGGGTGGTGACCAAGCACGCCCATATCCAGGCGATCAGCCGGCAGAATGATCTGTTCCACAATGCCGACCGGCCGACCACGCTGACGACGCAGGCGCTGGAGGAGCGGGTGCGCAAGATCACCGGCGGGCCCAATCTGGTGCGCTCGCTGGTGCAGATGGATGCGCCCGACCATCCGAAATACCGCGCGCTGACGCAGGGCTGGTTCATGCCGGCCAATCTCGGCAAGTTCGAGGCCCGCGTCCGCGAGATCGCGCGCGCCACGGTGCAGCGCATGCTCGATCGCGGCGGCACCTGCGATTTCGTCGAGGACGTCGCGCTCGGCTATCCCCTGCATGTCATCATGGAGATCCTCGGCGTGCCGGAGGCGGACGAGCCGCGCATGCTGAAGCTGACGCAGGAGTTGTTCGGCCCGCAGGATCCCGACACCGCGCGCGTCCGCGAGGCGCTGAGCGCCGAACAGGTCTCGGCGATGTTGCAGGCGATCGTCGCCGACTTCTCCGCCTACTTCCGCAAGATCACCGAGGAACGTCGCCAGAACCCGCGCGACGATCTCGCCACCGTCATTGCCAACGCGAAGATCGGCGGCGACTACATGCCCGAGCACGATCAGACCAGCTATTACATGATCGTCGCGACCGCGGGCCATGACACCACCTCATCCTCGACCGCGGGCGCGGTCTGGGCGCTGGCCAGGGACCCCGCGGAATTCGCCAAGGTGAAGGCCAACCCGGAATTGATCCCGGGCCTGGTCGACGAGGCGATCCGCTGGATGACGCCGGTCAAGCACTTCATGCGTTCGGCCACCGCGGATACCGAGCTCGGCGGCCGCAAGATCGCCAAGGGCGACTGGCTGATGCTGTGCTACGCCTCGGGCAACCGCGACGAGGACGTGTTCGAGGATCCCGATCGCTTCCGCAGCGACCGCAAGCCCAACCGCCACGTCGCGTTCGGCTACGGCGCGCATCTCTGCCTCGGCCAGTATCTGGCCAAGCTCGAGATGCGCATCCTGTTCGAGGAGCTGCTGCCGCACCTGAAATCGCTGTCGCTCGACGGCGAGGTGAAGATGACGCAGGCCTATTTTGTCAATGGTCCGAAGAAGCTGCCGATCCGGTTCGAGGTGAATTGACGGAACGTCATTCCGGGATGGTCCGAAGGACCAGACCCGGAATCTCGAGATTCCGGGCTCGATGCTACCGCATCGCCCCGGAGTGACGGGGCTAGGACCGCGTCATTCCAGCATCTTCCGCAACTCCGCCTTCGCAACCTTCTCCAGCGTCGAGCGCGGCATCTCGTCGACGAAGCGAATCTCGCGCGGCACCTTGAAGTCGGCGAGCGCGGAGCGGCAGGCGGTCATGACCTTGTCGTGCAGGTCGGCGGGCAATGCGGCAACGCCGGCTTGCGGGATGATGAAGACGACCGGCACCTCATCCAGCATCGGATGCTTCTTCGCCACCACGGCGGCCTCGCGCACGCCCGGCACCACCGCGATCACCTGCTCGATCTCGGAGGCCGCGACGTTTTCGCCGCCGACCTTGAGCATGTCCTTGGAGCGATCGCCGAACCTGAGATAGCCGCGCTCCAGCATCGTGACGCGGTCGCCGGTGATGAAATAGCCGTGCTCGTCAAAGCTCTCGCGCGTCGCCTTCTCGTTGTGCAGATATTCGGCGAACAACGACAGGCCGGGAATGCCCTTGATCAGCAAATTGCCGGTCTCGCCGACGGCGGTCGGCGCGCCGTCATCATTGGTGACGCGGATTTCGTATTCGGGCGCGGCGCGGCCGATCGACATCGGCGGGTTCGGCTGGTCGACCTCGCCGATGATGCCGTGGGTGATGGTTTCGGTCATGCCCCACCAGCCGATGATCTTGATGCCGAACACGGCGAACGGCGGCGGCTCGTTCACGGCCGTGCCCCAGAGCCGGAACTTGTGGTTCTTCGGAACCTCGTGCTCCAGCAGCGCCTTCATGCAGAACGGGATCGTCGAGGTCCAGGTCGAGCCGTGCTCGAGCGCCACCGGCCAGAAGCGGCTTGCCGAGAAGCGCGGCTGGATCACGCAGGTCGCCCCGACCCACAGGCTCGCCAGCATCGAATAGGCCAGCGCGTTGGTGTGGAACAGCGGCAGGTAGGTCTGGTGCACGTCAAAGGCGTGCAGGTCCTGATGGGCGGCGTTGATCTTGGCGCCCCACAGCGCGTTGGCGTGCGTCCACAGCACCGCCTTCGGCCGCGACGTGGTCCCTGAGGTGTATTGCACGCTACAGGGAGCGAGCGGATCGATCGGGCGCTTCGGCCGGTCGGCGCTGTCGGCGAACAATGCGTCAAAACTGTCGCCGTGCGCAGGTGGCTGCGCCGGCGCCTGCCCTGCATCATGCGAGGTCACCGCGATCCAGCGCAGCCCTTTGCAGTTGGCAGATATCAGTTCGGCATAAGCCGGCTGGGTGATCGCGGCGACCGCGCCGCAATGACCGGCAAAATATTCGATCTCGGCCGCGGCCGAGCGGGTGTTGGTGGTGACCGCAATGGCGCCAAGCTCGACACAGGCGAACCACGCCATGATCGCCTCGACGCAGTTGTCGAGATGGATCAGGACATAGTCGCCCTGCTTGATGCCGCGCCTGGCGAGGCCCGCCGCGAGCGCGCCGACGCGCTCATGAAATTCGCCGTAGCTCCAGCGCCGTGCCGGCGCATCGAACGGCGCCCAGATCAGGAACGGATGATCGCGGCGCACCTCGGCGCGCATCTGGAGCAACCACGGCACGTCGAGCCCCGCAAACGGTCCGACGATGCCCGGCACTGGCTGTGAAGTCGTCATGTGTCCTCCCGCGCAGCCTTGCCGGCCGCGATTGATCTTGGTTGGGATCAGTTCTGCCATCGGCGTGCGCCGAGAGCAAATCGGGATTTGCAACGTGATCTTGCGCCGACGAAGCGATCCGTTCCACCGCACGGAACGGGCGGCCTTATGCGCGCCGCCTGTCGTCGCATTCGCGCGACTCGTCGATTCGCAATGACGAACGCTCGCTAGCTTGGATCCCTCTCATACGACGAGATTTCGATCAGGCTGCCATCGGGATCGCGGCAATAGACCGAACGCAGCGTGCCGCGCGCGCCCTGCTTGGCGACGGGGCCTTCCTCGATCTTGACGCCATGGGCCTTCAGATGCGCGACGACCTGGTCGGGTGTGCTCGAGGTGAGGAAGCAGAGATCGTCGCTGCCGGCCGCTTCATGATCGGCGGTGAACCAGTCCACCTTGTCGGCGTCGCGCGGCCGCACATTGATCTTCTGGTTGCCGAACACCAGCGAGGTGCGCGGTGTCTTGCCCTTGCCGGGGTCGAACACCTTCACCTCCATGCCGAGGATCCTGCTGTACCAGGCAACCGAGCGCACGACATCGGTGACGTTGATCACGAGATGGTCGAGCCCATTCACCTTGACGGACATGATCGATCCTCTTCGGTCCGGAGCGTTGCAGCTTAGCCTTTCGTCGCGGTCAATGTCGCACGTGTCGCACTGGCCGCTTCAGACATTGTTTGTTAGAACCGCGCCGCACGCAACGCAACAGAAACGGGCAGGGTCAAACCCTGCGGGATCGGGAGAGACTTCATGATTTCACGCCGCGCCGCGCTGGGCCTGATCGGGTCGGGGATTTCGACATTCGCGATCGGCCGCGCTTCGGCTGCCGACTATCCGGCGCGACCGGTGCGCTGGATCGTGGGCTATCCGCCGGGCGGCGCCACCGACATCATCGCGCGCCTGATCGGGCAGCGGCTGTCGGAGAAGCTCGGCCAGCAGTTCGTGATCGAGAACAAGCCGGGCGCCGGCAACAATATCGGCACCGAAGCTGCGATCAATGCCGAGCCGGACGGCTACACCGTATTGCTGGTCAATCCGGCGAACTACATCAACGCCTCGCTCTACGCCAATCTGAAGTTCAACTTCGTGCGCGACGTCGCGCCGGTCGCTTCCTTCAACCGCGTGCCGAACGTGATGACGGTCAACAAGGACGTGCCGGCGAAGAGCGTCGCCGAGTTCATCGAATACGTGAAGGCCAATCCCGGCAAGGTGAACATGGCCTCTTCCGGCAACGGCACCTCGGTGCACCTCTCCGGCGAGATGTTCATGTCGATGACCGGCTGCAAGATGCAGCACGTGCCGTATCGCGGCGCCGCGCCCGCGATCACCGACATGCTCGGCGGCCAGGTGCAGGTGATCTTCGACAACATGCCTTCGATCATCCAGCACATCCGCTCCGGCTCGCTGCGCGCGCTCGGCGTGACCACCACCGAACGCTCCTCGCAATTGCCTGATGTGCCGGCGATCGCCGAGACCGTGAAGGGCTATGAGGCGAGCGCGCTGTTCGGCATGGGCGCGCCGAAGAACACGCCGAAGGAGCTGATCGCCAAGCTCAACACCGAGATCAACGCGGTGCTTGCCGAACCCGACATGAGGAAGCGCCTGGTTGAGCTCGGCGGCGACTCGCTGATCCAAACCCCGGACGCCTTCGGCAACGACATCAAGGCCGAGACCGACAAGTGGAAGAAGGTGGTCGAGTTCGCCGGCCTCAAGGTCGAGTAGGCCTTGTACGTTCGGCTTCGCTGAACGGTGCGGGCCAGGTCTGATCCGCGCGGGCGATGCCTGCAAACTGCCGGGCCTTGACGCGGAATAAAATGACCTTCAGGAACCTTACCCAAGATGCCGCGCTTTCACTGCGGCATCTGAGGAGGCGGATCATGCGCGCATCGCAGATGGCAATGCTTGTCTTGGGAACGATGACGCTTGCCGGTGCGGCGAGCATCAGGCCTTCTGTCGCTGATCCCTATGACTATCCGTGGTGCGCGCAGGGCCCGAGCCTCGGCTATCCCGGTGAATGCGCCTATCGGACCTACGATCAGTGCCTTGCGAGCGTGTCCGGACGCTTCCTTGCTTGCGGAGAGAATCCGCGGTTCCTGTTTCGCGAGCAGCTTGAGCCGGAGCAGCCTCGGCCGCACCGCCACCGGCATCGGCACCACCGGCATTAGCCTCCCCTGGAAGGGCGCTGCTGCTGTCCGCCTCCGATCGTTCCCAACCATCCGGCGTCGTGACGCCCCGGCATTGACGCGATCGTGATGCTGGGCGCTTGACGCCGCGTCGTTTGCGTCTATACTAAACCAAATGGTTAAGTATCAAGACGAGACGCTGGACCGCACCTTCGCGGCGCTTTCCGACCCCACCCGCCGCGCGCTGCTGGCGCGGCTCGGCGAGCAGGAAAGCCTGTCGGTGAGCGAACTGGCGCAGCCATTCGCGATGTCGTTGCCGGCGATCATGAAGCATCTCGACGTGCTCACGGATGCCGGCTTGGTCGCGCGCGAGAAGACCGGCCGCACGGTGGCGTGCCGGCTCACCGCGCGGCCGATGGAGCAGGCGATGAACTGGCTCAATCGCTATGCGCAATTCTGGTCCGATAACCTCGACCGCCTTGCCGCTTTTGTGGAGGAAGACCCATGGCAATCGAATCGGCAAACAAATCCGCAGTCGCAGCCGACGCCGGCCTTGCCGCGCGTCCAAGCCTCACCCTCACGCGGCGCCTCCGCGCCCGGCCGGAAAAAGTCTACGCCGCGTGGACCGAGCCGGAAAACCTAGTGCGGTGGTTCGGCCCGGGCCAGGTCAAGCCCGGCACGACGCAGGCCGAGCTCGATGTCCGT
>DASVOL010000434.1:0-1686 GCA_036383375.1 Bradyrhizobium sp.
GTGTTGCCCACGACATAGTCGCCGGCGCGCGAGGCGAGATAGATCGCGGTGCCCGCCATATCTTCGTCGCTGCCCACCCGCCGCGACGGAACGCGCTGTGCAACTTCGTCGGCGTGATCGCGCGCGGCGCGGTTCATGTCCGACTTGAAGGCGCCGGGCGCGATCGCGGTGACATTGATGTTGTCCTTGATCAGGCGGGTCGCCATCCGGCGCGTCAAATGGATCACCGCGGCCTTGCTGGCGGCATAGGAATAGGTCTCCATCGGGTTGACGAAGATGCCGTCGATCGAGGCGATGTTGATCACCTTGCCCGGTTTGTCATGGGTCGCCGCCGCGCGCAGCGGCTTGGCCAGCGCCTTGGTCAGGAAGAAGATCGACTTGACGTTGAGGTTCATCACCTTGTCCCAGCCGCTCTCCGGGAATTCGTCGAAGTCCGCGCCCCATGCCGCGCCGGCATTGTTAACCAGGATGTCGAGCTTCGGCTCGCGCTTGATGATCTCGCTCGCGAGCTTGTCGCAGCCCTCGACGGTCGAGATATCGATCGGCAGCGCGATGCATTCGCCGTCATAGGCAGCGGTGAGCTCCTGGGCGGTAGCCTCGCAGGGACCGGCCTTGCGCGCGGTGATGTAGACCTTCGCGGCACCCTGCGCGAGGAATCCGGCCGCGATCATCTTGCCGATGCCGCGCGATCCCCCGGTCACCAGTGCGACGCGGCCCTTCAGTGAGAACAGATCCTTGAACATGCGCTCCTCCATTGCGTTGCCGATGGTTCTGGGCGCGGCCGGGGATCGAGTCAAGGAAGCTGAGCACCCTCTCCCGCAAGGGGAGAAGGCAAGCGGGGATCACGCCGCGTCGATGCGGCGGAAACCATTCCACACCGCGGTGGCGGCGCCGGATGTCAACACCGGCAGGAGCCGCGCGTCCTGGTAGTTGCCGTTGAGCGAGACCCGCTGCAACGCGGTCAGGTGGTCGGCGCTTTCGGGAAACAGCATACCCGGCCGCGTCGTCACCGCGGTCCGGAAGCCGATCGTTTTGGCGAGGGCGAATTCGCGCTGCCCGGCCGCGATCCGGTCGCCATAGGGATAGGCGAGATGCGCGACTTGCCGCTGCAGCGCGTCCTCGATCCGCGCCCGGCTGGTGGCGAGCTCGAACGATGCGACGGTCTCGCTCTGCTTGGCGAGATTGCAATGGGTGATGGTGTGGGCGCCGATGGTGACCAGCGGGTCGTCGGCAAAGCCGCGCAACTCGTCCCAGGACATGCAGAGCTCGCGCGCGATGCCGGCCTCGTCGACGCCGTGGCGGACGCACAGCGCGGAGATCTCGGTCTGCATCTCCTGCTCGCCCGGCAGTGAGCGCAGCCAGTCATGCATGCGGCCGAACGCAACTCGCTTGGCTTGCGGCGTCGCGGTGTCGATCCGTGTCACGACGCCGGCGATCGGCACCTCGATCGCCGATGCTGCGGCGATGATCCGCTCCAGCGCGATCCACCACAATTTACCACAGCCCTCGGCGAAATCGCTCGCGACGAAGACCGTGAACGGTGCTCCGAACTCGCGCATCACGGGCAGCGCGAAATCGCGGTTGTCGCGGTAGCCGTCGTCGCAGGTGAAGCAGGCGAAGCGCCGCGCGAAATCCCGTTCGGTGAGGCGGCGATGCGCCTCGTCCATGCTGACGACATCGACGTCG
>DASVOL010000435.1:0-3606 GCA_036383375.1 Bradyrhizobium sp.
GAGGTGCTGATCCAGACCACGTCGCGGATCTCGAGCTGCGGATCGCGATCGCCGGAGAGGAAGCGGCTGCGGCGCAGGATCGGGTAGTCGCGCCGGAGCTTGATCATCCGCCTGGTGAAGGCGAGCAATCTGTTGGCGTCATCGGAGAAATTCCAGTCGAACCAGGAGATGTCGTTGTCCTGGCAATAGGCGTTGTTGTTGCCGCGCTGGGTGCGGCCGAACTCGTCGCCGCCGAGCAGCATCGGCGTGCCCTGCGAGGCCAACAGCGTCGCCAGCATGTTGCGCTTCTGGCGTTCGCGCAAGGCTCGGATATCGGGATTGTCGGTCGGGCCCTCGGCGCCGCAATTCCAGGAGTGGTTGTCCGACGAGCCGTCGTTGTTGTGCTCGCCGTTGGCCTCATTGTGCTTGTTGTTGTAGCTCGCCCAGTCGTTCAGCGTGAACCCGTCATGGGCGGTGATGAAGTTGACGCTGGCCCAGGTGCGACGGCCTTCGCGGTTGAACACGTCATGCGAGCCGAGCAGCCGCGGCGCCAGGCTGCCGGGCGCCGCCTCGCCGCGCCAGAAATCGCGCACGGTGTTGCGGTATTTGTCGTTCCATTCCGCCCAGCCGGCTGGGAAGCCGCCGACCTGGTAGCCGCCGGGGCCGCAGTCCCAGGGTTCCGCGATCAGCTTGACGGTCGCGAGCAGTGGATCCTGGTTCATCGCCTTCAGGAAGCCGGACTGCTCGTCGAAGCCATAGACTTCGCGCGCCAGGATGGTGCCGAGGTCGAAGCGGAAGCCGTCGACATGCATGTGGGCGGCCCAGTAGCGCAGGCTGTCCATCACCAGCTGGATCACGCGGGGATGCGACAGGTTCACCGTGTTGCCGGTGCCGGTATCGTTGATGTAGTAGCGCCGCTTGTCGGGCAGCAGGCGATAATAGCTCGCATTGTCGATGCCCTTGAACGACAGTGTCGGGCCGCGCTCATTGCCTTCGGCGGTGTGGTTGTAGACGACATCCAGAATGACTTCGAGCCCGGCGCCATGCAGCCGCGACACCATCTCCTTGAACTCGCGCAGGCTGTTCGGCACATCGGCTGCATAGCGCGGATCCGGCGCGAAGAAGCCGATCGTGTTGTAGCCCCAGTAGTTGACGAGGTGCTTGTCCAGCAGGTTGCTGTCGTTGATGAAGGAATGCACCGGCAATAGCTCGACCGACGTGATGCCGAGCGCCTTGAGATGATCGATCGCTGCGTTCGCGCCGAAGCCGGCATAGGTGCCGCGCAGGTTCGCGGGGACGCCCGGATGCTGCCTGGTAAAACCCTTGACGTGGGTCTCGTAGACCACGGTCTCGTCCCAGTGCACGTCCTGCCGCTGCGTCTCCTGGACCCAGTCGAAGTTGGGATCGACCACCACGCATTTCGGCATGAACGGCGCGCTGTCGCGCTCGTCGAAAGTGAGATCGTCACCGGTTTCCATCTTGTAGCCGAACACCGCCGGATTCCATCTCAGGCTGCCGGCATGGGCGCAGGCATAGGGATCGAGCAGCAGCTTGTTCGGATTGAATCGGTGCCCGCCGTCGGGCTGGTAGGGGCCGTAGACGCGATAGCCGTAGAACGTGCCGGGCCGCACGCCGTTGATGAAGCCGTGAAACACCTGGTCGGTATATTCGGGCAGCTCGAAGCGATGCGTCTCGCGCTCGCCGTCGAACAGGCAGACCTCGACTTTGGTGGCGTTGGCGGAAAACACCGCGAAGTTGGTGCCGTGGCCGCTCCAATGGGCGCCGAGCGGGTACGGCAGCCCTTCCTCGATCACGAAATCGGACATCGGTCCCCCAAGCCTGGAAGCCATCAATTCAACCTGCAACAAACGCCGCGGCGCGGAAAACGTTGCATTGGTGATTTTAGCGGCAGTTGTCATGGATCGTGTGACGGTTGGCGGGAGGCTGAGCGCGTCATGTCGCGAGAATGCCGATGTTTGACCCACAGGCCGTTCGACACACTCGGCGTCGTCCTGGCGAAAGCCAGGACCCATTACCCCAAATCTCAATTGTTGCACGACGCCGGGGCGACGACCCGCTCCATCACCGAATGCGGTGGTAATGGGTCCTGGCTTTCGCCAGGACGACGGCGCGGCTTACGGCAATCGCATCCCCGTCAAACCCGCATGCCCATTCCTGCCAAGACCATCGCACTAGTTGCCTCTCAGCATTGCAAACCGCCGTCGGTCGATCCGTTCGCGCGCCGATTGTCCCGCTGCGGCGCAAAGATCGGGCGCATAGAGCTGGCAGCTTCCGCGTCCTGCGATCGCCTTGTCGATCATGTCCAGCAGCTGCGCTGGCGCGATGTCGGGAGACGCGGCGATGCGGCCGGTGACGACGTGCTTTTCCATCGTCTGGTGATCAGCGTGATCGAGATCGGGGTTGCGCCAGCAATTTGCGCACATGATCTTGACGCTCTCCGAGTGCGAATAGATCACGACGTCCCCGTCCAGCTCTCCGCTGATGTCGGCCAACTGCCGTGCCGTCTCCTGGGTGCCTGCGAAAGCGAAGAACTGATAGTCCCGGCGCAGCAGCGTTGCCAGATGCGGGAAGACCGGGATCTGCTGCTCGCCATAGGTGTGATGCGTGATCGGGGCGCCGTCGATGAGGATGACGTCGCCATAGTCGACGCCGAGATCGCCGTACAGCACGCTGCGGATAATGCCATGGCACGGAGACAACCGCTCAATCCAGACGGTCTCCTCTTCGCCAGGGTTATCGCGGTCTGCCGTCCGCTCAGCGAGCGGACGCGCGGCAAGCCGCACCTTGCAGGCCGGATATCCGCCCTCCGGCAACCCAAAGCGTCCAGGCTCGATCTTCTGCGCCATCCGCTTCCACACGCCCAACGCGGTCTCGGCATCCCCAGCGCCCGTGGCGCAGATGCCGAGGTTCCATTCGGTGCTGTCGACAGCCTCCTCCGACAGGCTCGCAGCGGCCCGGTTTGCCGCCACGCCTTCTGCGAATCTGCCGCGCGTCTTGTAGAAGAGCCCCAGATTGTAATGATGTGCGCTCTTCTGCGGATCGATGTCGACCAGTCTCCGAAGACTGGCCTCGGCGATCGCGTCGTTCTGGCGCGCCGTCATTCGCGCCGACGTGGCGAGCCCGCGCAGGACCCGCTCCTGTTCGGGCTGCCCTTCATTGCGTTTGGACAAGCGGTCCAGCTTTGCGACCATCGTCTGAAATATCGGGTGCTCCGGCGGCGGCGCATTCAGATCGTCGATGTCGCGGACGGCTTCGAGGCACATGCCGAGCCGCGGGAGGATGGCTATGTCGTCATCGTGGGCGTCGGCGATCTCTGCAAGAATGTCGGCTGCCTCTTCCCTCGTGAGGCTTCGTTCGTCGACGATCCATAACAACGCCATCGCGGCCTCAGGTTGATGGCGCTGGGCCTTTCGCAGCGGCTGGATCTTCTGCGATGCAGCCTGCTTGCGGTCCGCCTGTCCCTCGGCAACGGCATCACGCGCAATCGCGTCGATCTCGTCGAACGAGAGCACCGCGCTGGGACCTTTCGACATGATCATCTCCGTGGAGGCGCCTCGGCATGGGCGCATTTTGACGCAGCGGGGTTCACATCACAGCGATCTCGAG
>DASVOL010000436.1:0-2078 GCA_036383375.1 Bradyrhizobium sp.
CGCGGCGCGCCAATGCCGCATTCGGTTTTTGCCCGCCAGACCTGCAAATAAGCAGACGCGCCGCCGCTTGCCGCCGTGCGGATTCTGCTATGGTCCGCGCCAACAATCGGGCCCCGGCCTCGCAGACATCTCAAGGAGAGAACGCCATGAATCCCCCCGTCAGCTCGCCCGCGATCAAGGTCGTGAAATCCGTTCGCGACCAGGTGAGCGCCGAGGAGTGGCAAGCCCGTGTCGATCTCGCCGCCTGCTATCGCCTCACGGCGATGTACGGCATGACCGAGATGATCGCGAACCACATCTCCTGCCGCGTGCCCGGTACCACCGACCAGTTCCTGATCAATGCCTACGGCATGCTGTATGAGGAGATCGACGCCTCCAGCCTGATCAAGGTCGACGTCGAGGGCAACACGCTGCTCAACGCCACCGACTACGACGTCAACGTCGCGGGCTTCGTCATTCACAGCGCCATCCACATGGCCAAGCACGACATGGATTGCGTCGCGCACACCCACACCCCCGCCGGCATGGCGGTGTCCGCGATGGAATGCGGCCTGCTGCCGCTGGCGCAGACCTCGATGCGCTTTCTGCACATCGCCTATCATGACTTCGAAGGCATTGCCGACAATGTCGACGAGCGCGAACGGCTGGTCCGCGACCTCGGTGACAACGAGGCGATGATCCTGCGCAACCATGGCCTGCTCGTCGTCGGCCGCACCGTGCCCGCCGCCTTCAACGTGCTGTTCCGCCTAGAGCGTGCCTGCCAGACCCAGGTGATGGCGCTGTCCTGCAACACCAAGCTGATCTATCCCCCGCAAAGCATCCTCGAAGACACCTATGAGCGGATGCTACCCAAGCCCGGCCGCGCCGCGCGCAACGGCGAACTCGCCTGGCCGGCGCTGCTGCGCAAGCTCGACCGCGCCGATCCGTCGTACCGGGACTGAGATGAAATCGCGCCTTCGCATCAACTTTGGGCGGCGCTTGCCCGCTATTTGAGCGCACATTTTGCCGTGACATCGCCGATGCTAGCCGTCGGCGAGACGGCAGGTGCGTGCGATGAAAACCTTCATTCGCGTTGTTGAACTGTGGGTGCCCGATCCAACACGGACCCGGCTGGAATTCGGCGGCAGCCTGCACGGCTCCGAGTTCGCCGAATTCCAGGCGGTCAGCGAGCACGCGCTGTTCGCCTATGATGAGGGCCTTCCCGGCAAGGCCTGGGCGAGCGGCCATCCGGTCATCCTGACCGAATTCGCCAACTCCTGTTTCAAGCGAGCCGACGAAGCGCGCGAGGTCGGCCTGACCTGCGCCGTCGCGCTTCCGGTATTCGCCGGCGAATTCCTGACGGCGGTGATGGTGCTGCTCTGCGGCGACGACAGCAAGCATGTCGGCGCGATCGAGCTCTGGCACAACGACCCCGACAGATCCCACGAGATGGCGCTGGTCGACGGCTACTACGGCACCGCCGACATGTTCGAATTCAACTCGCGCCACACCAAATTCCCGCGCGGCTTCGGCCTGCCCGGCCGGACCTGGAAGGCCGGCATGCCGCTGATCATCAAGGATCTGCACAACTCCAAGGGATTCCTGCGTTGGGAGGACGCATCCGAGATCGGCATCAACTGCGGGGTCGGCATCCCCTACACGACCGGCGACCAGACCTGGGTGGTGACATTCCTGTCAGCCCAGGCGACGCCGATCGCACGCCGGTTCGAGATCTGGGTGCCGAACGAAGAGCGGTCGGCACTGGTGTTCCACTCCGGCGATTGCAGCGAGCAGTCCGATCTCGCCGCGCTCTATGCGGCAAAGACAATTGGCCGCGGCGAAGGCTCCATCGGCGGCGCATGGGCAACCGGCATGCCTGCGCTCACCGAGCATCTGAAGCAGGATGAATCGATCGCGGCGACCCTGGCACGCAGCTCCGGCATGAACCAGCTGGTCGCGCTGCCGGTGATCGAGAATGCCCGGCTCAAGGCGGTGCTGGCCTGGTATTTGTGATCGTTGGCTAGCCTGCATTCGTCGCCCCTGCGAAAGC
Source organism: Bradyrhizobium sp. (assembly GCA_036383375.1). Taxonomy (GTDB): domain Bacteria; phylum Pseudomonadota; class Alphaproteobacteria; order Rhizobiales; family Xanthobacteraceae; genus Bradyrhizobium. The sequence goes on from DASVOL010000436.1 coordinate 2,030, forward strand.
AGGGACCCATAACCACCGAAGGTTATTGTTGCGCGACGTTGGGGCCACA
>DASVOL010000437.1:0-2988 GCA_036383375.1 Bradyrhizobium sp.
GCCGCGACCAGCATGGCGATGCCGAAATAGGCGCCGTGCGGCAGCCCGGCGAGGAAGCGCAGCACCAGCATGGTGTGGTAGTCCGGCGCGAGCCCGGAGAGGCCGTTCATCAGCGCGAAGAAGCCCATCAGCGCGATCAGCAGCGTCCGCCGCGTCATGCGCGCCGACAGCACGGCGATGACAGGCGCGCCCACCACGACGCCCAGCGCGTAGGCGCTGATCGCGTGGCCGGCCTGGGGCTCGCTGATGTGCAGGTCGTGGGCGAAGAACGGCAACAGGCTCATGGTCGCGAATTCGGCGATGCCGATCGCGAAGCCACCCATCGCCAATGCGAGATGAACGATGCCTGGATGAAAGCCGCCGGGGGCGTTGTCCTGGTTGAGGCGCCCGCCGGCATCGACCGAAGCACGGCCGCGCGGCTGCTCCGACGGCCGGGAGAGCGGTTCCCGCCGCTGCGTGCTGACTCGTTGGGACATTGGGAGGCTTCCATGATTGCGAACGGCGGACGGCTTGCGGCCCAGGCAAGGTCCAGTCGCATCGCGCCATCACGCGTCAGCACGGTGGCCGGGGTTCGCAGCGAACCACGCGCGCATTTGCGCATCGAAGGCGCGTTCCGCGCTTTCGTCCGGCCTCCCGTGACAGATTTATGATTGTGCTTCGACGCCGGACTTGTCCGGACAAGGCAACGACGATGCGGCTTGGCGCGATCGATTTGCCTTGAGCGACCATCGCACACGACCTGCGCGATCACCAGCGCGGCAGGCTGCCATCAGCCAGTCTGTTTCGCATGACAAAAAAAGGCGCCCTTGCGGGCGCCTTTTGCTTGCGACGAACTCGCGACTTCTTGAACGCGCGATCGACGGTGTTACTTGGCCGCCGGGTTGGCCGGAGCCGCCGGAGCGGCGCCACCCGCGCCTTCGAGCTTCTTGCGCTGTTCTTCGGCGCGCTTCTGCAACTCTTCCTGCAGCTTCTTCGAGTTTTCCTCGAACACCTTCGGATCGGTCGGCGGGCCGTCATAGGCCTTGGCGAATTCGGTGTTGAGCGGCAGCGGCAGCGTCAGCGGCGCGCCGTTCGAATTGATCGCCTGGACCACGAGGTTCTGGCCCTTCTTCATGTTGGCGATCAGCTCGGGGGTTGCTTCATAGTCGGACATGCAACCGTTCTGGAAGCAGATCACATAGGGCGCCTGCTGCGGCGGGTTGCCGTCGACGATGATGCGGGTGCCGTGGACGAGTTGCATGCCGAGCGGCAGCGTGACGCGCAGGATCTTCTTCGGCTCGCCTTCCGGCTCGATGATCACGGCGGCGATCACCGGCTGGCCCGACTCGATGCGGCCGTCCTTGCCGGTGAAGCAAACCTGCTTGGCGTTGGCTTCCTGGCCCTTCAGGCAGAACTTGGTCCAGGGGGCGTAGATCAGCTGGATCTGCTGATCCTGGGGCGGCTGGGCGGCCGCGGCGGGAGCCTGACCTGCGGCCGGTGCTGGAGCGGCAGGCGCCTGGGCTGCCGGAGCCGGCGCCTTCGGAGCTGCCTTGGGTGCCGCCTTGGGCGCAGCCTTCGGTGCCGCGGGCGCCGGCGCTGCCGGCTGCTGGGCCTGAGCGGCAGGAACCAGGAGCGCTGCAGAGAATGCCGTCGCCGCCATCAGGGCAACAATTCGCCCATGCGGCCGGACCGGGGCGGCCAAGATACGGAAATTCATTGCGGAAAACCCTTTCTGAACGGCAGCGCCCGAAACCGCTGCAGGCGCCGACACATAGCCGTTTGGGCGGCTGTCTCCTAGTCAATTGAGGCGGATACGTGACAGGCGTTCCCGCCCTCGAATTGCACGCCTTCAATACAGCGGCGCGCGGAAAGATCAATGCCGACAAGCGCAATTGCGGCCACGTCACGGCGAGTTTCAGCGCCCTGTGATAAACCTTTGGGCGTGACGTTTCGCGAATCAAATCCGGCGCCTCATGTACGTGTTCCCGGTCACGTTCGGCGCGCCGCATTGGCTGCCATCTGGCTCGTGCTGACATCGGCCCTGGGTCTGCTGACGACCGCACTTGCCCCTGCGGCCGCCACCGAGAGCCACGCCATCGCGATGCATGGCGCGCCCGCGCTGCCTGCCGACTTCAGCCACCTGCCCTACGCCAATCCGGACGCCCCCAAGGGCGGCCGTCTGGTCCTGAGCCCCCGGGAGGGCACCTTCGACAGCCTCAATCCCCTGATTGTCAGGGGGCTCGCCGTGCAGCAGCTCCGGGGCTACGCCTATGAGCGCGGCTATGTCTACGAAAGCCTGCTGGTGCGGAACAATGACGAGCCCTTTACGCTGTACGGCCTGCTCGCCCGCAGCGTCGAGACCGACGATGCCAGAAGCTATGTGACATTCCGCCTCGATCCGCGCGCGCGCTTCTCCGACGGGCACGAGGTCACGGCCGACGACGTGGTGTTCTCGCTTGAGCTGCTGCGCGATCACGGCCGTCCGTTGCATCACCAGTATTATTCGAAAGTCGCAAAGGCCGAGGTGCTCGACCCGCTCACGGTGCGGTTCGATTTCGGCGGCGTTGCCGACCGCGAATTGCCGCTGATCCTCGGCCTGATGCCGATCCTGCCGCGCCATGCCACCGACGTCTCCAAATTCGAGGAGACCACCTTGGCGCCGCCGATCGGCTCCGGCCCGTATCGCGTGACGGCGGTCAAGCCCGGCACCAGCGTGACCTTCACCCGCAATCCGGATTACTGGGGGCGCGACCTGCCGGTGAACCGCGGGCTCTGGAATTTCGACGAGATCAGGCTCGATTACTACCGCGACGCCAACGGCCAGTTCGAGGCGTTCAAGCGCGGCCTCTATGACTTCAGGACCGAGCCCGAGCCGCTGCGCTGGCATGACGGCTACGACTTTCCCGCCGCGAGAAGCGGCGAAGTGGTCCGCGACACCATCAAGATCGGCACGCCCGATCCGTCCGAATTCCTGGTGTTCAACACCAGGCGGCCGAAATTCGCCGACGT
>DASVOL010000438.1:0-1812 GCA_036383375.1 Bradyrhizobium sp.
ACTGACGCGCGTCCTCCAGCTTGGTCGGCGCGGCCGCCTCTGAAGCCTGCTGCGCTTCCTGCGCGTTGGTCTCGACCTTGGCGACCTTGGCCTCGTCCTCCTTCTGCTTCTTGGCGGTGTCCTCCGTCACGATGCGATCGGGGTCGTCGGCCTCCATCGGCTTGGCCTGCGGCAGATCGGTGTCCTTCACCTCTGCCTTCTGCTGCGCCATCTCCTGCACGGCCTGCTGCTCGTCAGCCGGCGCGCCGGGCGGTGCTGCTTCCTCAGGCACATCGGGCGACGCGAGCTCGATGGCATATTCCGCGCCGGCAGCGCCAAGGCCCTCGTCGCCGTCGTCGCCGCGCAAATTTGTCAGCGCCAGCGCCGCGCCGCCCAGGTGCAGCCCGACCGCCGTCACCGCGGCGATCACCCAGAGTCGCTTCGAGGTCCGCAGGTCGAGATCGGGGTTGGTGGACATCGCTGCTCGCCGTCAGGGTTTGGCCGGCTCGGCCGGTGCCGCCGCGGGCGATCCGGGCACGCCCTCGAGCGTGACCAGCTTGACATGCGTGTAGCCGCCAGCGCGCAGCAGCTCCATCACGCCCATCAGCTCGCCATAGGGCACCATGCGATCGGCCCGCAGGAACACGTATTTGTCCCTGGTCATGTCGGGCACCGCATCGAGCGAATTGATCAGGTCGGCCCGCTTCACCGCGTTCTCGCCGATCGCCAGCGTGAGGTCCGGCTTGATGCTGAGATAGGTCGGCTTGTCCGGCTTCTTCTGCGGCGTTGCACTGGAGGTCGGCAGATCGATCGGCAGGTCGACGGTCGAGAGCGGCGCCGCCACCATGAAGATGATCAGCAGCACCAGCATCACGTCGATGAACGGCGTGACGTTGATCTCGTGGGATTCCGCGAAATCGTCGTCGCCATCGTTCTCGGAGATCGAGACTGCCATCGCCTACTCCGCCGCCGCGGCGCGCGGATGCGCGGCGCGCGGAACGTCGCCGGGAACGCTGCCATGGGTGCGATCGAGATCGCGCGACAGCAGCCGTCCCGCAGCGCCCGAGGCGCGATTGACGAGCTCGAGATAGACCTTCGTGACGCGCGAGAAATGATTGTAGATGATGACCGCCGGGATCGCCGCGACGAGGCCGATCGCGGTTGCGAGCAGCGCTTCCGCGATGCCGGGCGCCACCACGGCAAGGTTCGTCGTCTGCGACTTCGAAATGCCGATGAAGCTGTTCATGATGCCCCAGACCGTGCCGAACAGGCCGACGAAGGGTGACGTCGCGCCGATGGTCGCGAGCAGGCCCATGCCGACGCGGATCTTGCGGGCTTCGGCGCGCACGATTTCGGCAAAGCTCGATGCGGCGCGCTCCTTGATGCCGGCGTCGCTGGAGATGCCCGCCGACAGTCGTCCCTCGCGCATCGCGGCCGCAATGAACGACGACAGCACGCTGCCCTTGGCGCCGAGTGCGAACTGCGCTTCCGCCAGCGAGCGCGATTCAGCGATCTTGGCGAGCGCGCCACGCAGCTTGCTCTGCGCCACGGTGAGCTCGACCATCTTGGCGATGAACACCGTCCAGGTCACGAGCGAGGCGAAAGCGAGACCGAGCATCACCGCCTTCACGATGATGTCGGCGTTCAGGAACATGTTCCACGGCGACAATTCGTGCAGGCCGGTCGAGGTCGACTTCAGCACCTTGCCATCGCCGTTCGCAGACGCGGCCGGCGACACATCGAGTGCGGTCGGTGCGGGAGCTGCTGCGGCAGGTGCCGGCGCGCTCTGGGCTTGCGGCGCCGCTGGCGCCGGCTGGGCCACCGGCGCGGTCT
>DASVOL010000439.1:0-3550 GCA_036383375.1 Bradyrhizobium sp.
GCGCTCGGCATCCAGCTCGGCCTCAGCCTGCTGCAGACGCTTGCCGTCATCGTCGTCGGCAATCTGTTCGGCGCGGCGCTGTTTGCCGCCTTCTGCATGATGGGACATCGCACCGGCGTGCCGCAGATGGTGCTGGGCCGGCTGGCGTTCGGCCGCCGCGGCGCCTATCTGCCGGCACTGGCGCAGGTGCTGATGCCGATGGGATGGGTCGCGATCAACACCTGGATCGTGCTTGATCTCTGCATGGCGGCGCTGGAGCGGATGGGCATCGGCGGCGGCATCGAGCTCAAATACGCAATCGCGGTGCTGGTGATGCTATTCCAGATCGGCATCGCGGCCTGGGGCTTCAACGCCATCAAGGTGTTCGAGCGCTACACCATGCCGTTCATCCTGCTGATCATGGCGGTCATGACCGCGCTGGCTTTTCTGCACGTCGATATCAAATGGCAGTCCGCCAATGTCACCGGCATGCCGGCATTCGCCGCGGCGACGCAGCTGATGACCGCGATCGGTATCGGGTGGGGCATTTCGTGGCTCACCTATGCCTCCGACTATACGCGCTTCACCAGGCCCTCGCTCAGTGCCGCCAAGGTATTTCGGGCGACATTCCTCGGCATGTTCCTGCCGACCGTCTGGCTCGCTTTCCTCGGTGCGGCCATTGCATCCGCCGGCGCCGGCTCCGATCCGTCGAGGCTGATCATCGCAGCGTTTGGCACGATGGCGCTCCCGGTGCTGCTGGTGCTGGTGCATGGCCCGATCGCGACCAACATCGTCGTGATCTATTCGGCGGCGCTGTCGTCGCTGGCGCTCGATCTGCGGCGGCCGCGCTGGGTGATCTCGGTGCTGTCCGGCCTGATCGCCTCCGCGATCCTGTACGGCTTCCTGCAATCGGGCGATTTTGCCCACGCCTTCGACAATTTCATGGTCGCCCTGATCGTCTGGATCAGCCCATGGGCCGGCGTGACGCTCGCGGATTTCTACTTTGTGCGACGCGGCCGCATCGATGTCGCCTCGCTCTACGAGGCGCCGGGGCGGGATCGTGATTTCAACCGGGCCGGGCTGATCGCCTTTGCTGCCGGCTTCGCGGCGGCGTGGGCCTTCCAGATGGGCACCATCAAGGCGATGCAGGGCCCGCTTGCGTTGGCGACCGGCGGGGTGGACCTGTCATGGCTCACCGGCATCGGTGTTGCGATGGTGAGCTACCTTGCGCTGCATCGGCTGTTTGGACGTTCGCTGGCGCGGAGCGCGCCGTCGCCCGCGGACGCCGCGTCGATCGAACCCGCGCCGACATCGACCTGACAGGGGCACGCCCTGCGCCTGATCACTCCATCCGCGCGAACAGCTCCACCAGCGTCTCGCGCAGCCAGCGCTGCGCGGGGACGGTGTCGTTGCGCTGGTGCCAGAACAGGCTGACGATGCGCGGCGGCGCCGGCAGCGGCACCGGCACCGCATGCAGATGGGGCGCGTGGCGGGACTGCGCGCTGAGATCGCGCGGCAGCACCGCGATCAGGTCGGACTGGCGGACGATCTCGTAGGCGGCGTTGTAGTGATTGACGGTCGTGACCAGATTGCGCGACAGGCCGCGCGAGGCAAGGAACTGGTCGTAGGTCGGCAGCGTCTTGCCGGCGAGACTGACATCGACGTGCTTGGCGCTGAGGAAGCTGCGGGCGTTGAGCCGCTTCCTGTTCGCCAGCGGATGATCCCGCCGCATCATGCAGGCATATTCGACGGTCCATAGCGAGCGTGAGCGGATCGCGGCCGGCGGCTGCTGCGCCTCGTTGACATAGACGCTCAGTACGCAATCGACCCGGTTGTCCTCGAGCCGGTCGCCGATCTCCAGGATGGTGTTGGGCAGCGTGTGGATGCGCGCGGAAGGCGCGATCTCGCTGAAGCGGTTGATGAGCCGCGGCATCACCAGCGAAGAGACGTAGTCCGACATCGACAGGCTGAACTCGGCCGCGGTGCGCCGCGGATCGAAAGCGTCCTCGTCGAGCGCGTGGCGGACGTGCTCCAGCGCATCGCCGATCGGCTGCCACAGCGCCACCGCACGCTGCGTCGGGCGGATCCCGCTGGCCGTGCGCACGAACAGGGGATCGCCGAGCGCGTCGCGCAAGCGGGCGAGGGCGTTGCTGACGGCGGGCTGGGTCATCGTCAGCGCGTTCGCGGCGCGGGTGACGCTGCCCTCGGTCATCAGCGCCTCGAAGACTTTCAGCAGGTTGAGGTCGAGCGTACGGAAGGACACGAGCAATATTCACAATGGTGATGTACCAGATAACAATTATAAATTATTCCCATAATATTGATTTGTCTATCATTCCCCCGGACCGACCTCGCGGCGCGTGCCGACCGCGGGGCGGAGGGGGGCTATTTCATGTCGATGATTTCGGCGCGCATCGAGCGCCTGCCGTTCGCGCGTTTCCATGTGCACCTGCTGCTGATGGGTGGCCTGGGCTATCTGTTCGACGCGATGGATGCCGCCGTGCTGGCGTTCATCCTGCCGGTGTTGCGCACCGCCTGGGGGCTGACCAATGTCGAGACCGGCGTGCTCGGCAGCAGCACCTTCGTCGGCTATCTGTTCGGCGCGCTGCTCGCGGGGACGCTGGGCGACCTGATCGGCCGCCGTGCGGTGATGATGTCGGCGCTCGCGCTCTACAGCGTGGCCTCGCTCGCGAGTGCGGCGGTGGACAGCTGGCCGGCATTCTTCGCCGCGCGCGTCGTCGCCGGCATGGGCACCGGCGCGGAAAGCGCGATCATCGCGCCATATCTCGCGGAGTTCGTGGCGCGGCGTTACCGCGGCGCCTTCACCGGCGCGCTCGCCGGCTTCTTCTCGTTCGGCTTCGTCGCCGCCGCCTTGCTCGGCTATTTCATCGTGCCGGCCTACGAGAACGGCTGGCGCATCGTGCTCGTGATCACCGCCATACCCGTCGTGATGCTGCTGTGGTGGCGGAGGTCGCTGCCGGAATCGCCGCGCTGGCTGGAAAGCCGCGGCAGGGTGAAGGAGGCCGAGGCGGTGCTCGATAAGGTCGAGGCGAGCTTCGCGCGCGAGGGCCGCGTGCTGCCGGCGCCGGTGGTCGAGCCGGCTGCGCCTGCCGTATCGTCGGGAACGCTGCTGAGCAATTTTGCGGCGCTGTTGGCCGGCCGCCAGGCGCGGATCACCACCATGACCTGGATCATGTGGCTGTCGATCACGTTCAGCTATGATTCCTTCTTCGTCTGGAGTCCCGGCCTGCTGGTGCAGAACGGCATGAGTATCACCAAGAGTTTTGGTTATTCGCTCGCGATGTATTGCGCGCAGGTGCCCGGCTATTTCACCGCCGCCTTCTTCAACGAGCGGATCGGCCGGCAGTCCACGATTGCGACCTACATGATCCTCGGCGGCGCCAGCGCGCTCGGGCTCGCCTTTGCCGCGAGCGACGGGCAGATCATGACGGCCGGCCTGCTGCTGTCGTTCTTCATGAACGGCACCTATGCCGGCGTCTATGCCTACACGGCCGAGGTGTTTCCGACGGCGATCAGGACCACGGGGGCGGGGCTCGCGTCCGCCATCGGC
>DASVOL010000440.1:0-5340 GCA_036383375.1 Bradyrhizobium sp.
GCGCTGTTTGCAAAACCCGAGATCAAGCTCGGCATGCCCCCGACCTTCGGCGGCACGCAGCGGCTGCCGCGGCTGGCGGGGCGCAAGCGCGGGCTCGAACTGTTATTGGCCGGCGATCCGTTCCCGCCCGAGCACGCGCGCGAGATCGGGCTGATCAACCGGATCGTGCCGCACGATCAATTGCTGACCGCGGCGCGCGAACTCGCCGGCCGCATCACCAGGCATTCGCCCGGAGCCGTCGCCGGCACGATCACCGCGGTAACGCGCGGGCTCAACATGCCGATTGCCGAGGGCCTGCTGATCGAGAGCGAGCAGTTCGCCGCGCTGGTGCCGAGCCGCGATCTGGCCGAAGGGCTCGCGGCGTGGAAGGAGCGGCGGCCGGCGAAGTATGTCGGGGTGTGAGCTCCGCTCGTCCCACAACGTCATTGCGAGCGAAGCGAAGCAATCCATCGATCCGCATATGCGGAAAGATGGATTGCTTCGTCGCTTCGCTCCTCGCAATGACGGTGAGAGAGCCGCGCCCTACCGCACCACCGCCGCGGTCTGCCCGAACAGCAGCTTGCGCTCTTCCTCGGTGCGGATCGCGGGCTGGCCGAAATTCGGGTTGACCTCCTTCGCCTTGGCATAGGCGCGCTCGGTCGCCGGGCGCTTGCTGATCGTCTCCAGCCAGCGCTTCAGATGCGGGAAGTCGTCGATCTCCTGGCCCTGGTTCTTGTAGGGCACGACCCAGGGATAGCTCGCCATGTCGGCGATCGAATACGTGCCGGCGATGAATTCGCGGTCGGCGAGCCGCTTGTTGAGCACGCCGTAGAGCCGGTTGGTCTCGTTGACGTAGCGGTCGATCGCGTAAGACAGCTTCTCGACCGCATAGTTGCGGAAGTGATGGTTCTGCCCGGCCATCGGCCCGAGCCCGCCCATCTGCCAGAACGTCCACTGGATCGCGTCATAGCGACCATAGAGATCCGCAGGTAGGAACTTTCCAGTCTTCTCGGCGAGATAGAGCAGGATGGCGCCGGATTCGAACAGGGAGATCGGCTTGCCACCGCCCTTCGGCGCGTGATCGACGATCGCCGGGATGCGGTTGTTCGGCGCGACCTGCAGGAAGTCCGGCTTGAACTGATCGCCCTTGCCGATGTTCACCGGGAAAACCTTGTATTCCAGTCCGGTCTCTTCGAGGAACATCGTGATCTTGTGGCCGTTCGGCGTGGACCAGTAGTGGAGATCGATCATGGGCGTGATCCTGTATGTCCGGGGATTGCTGACGCACCGGCGAGAAAGATGCGAATGCATGGAGTTGGGCGCATAACCGCACCCAAGTCAATGGCGGCGCATTGCGCCGCGCGCGAATGTGATCTGCAAACGACGCAAGCGCCCGATTGAGCTGCGTCCCGATAGCACCTAGGCTCAGCACGGTTCGCATTGAAAAATTTTTAGAACATGGAGGATTATGATGACGTGGGATTTGGCACGACGTGATTTCCTGAAAGGTTCAGTGGCGATCGCCGGCGCCGCCGCCGCGGGCGCATTCTCCTGCGTCGAGATCGCGAGCGCCGCGCCGATCGAGGTGCCGACCGTCGACAAGCTGTCAATCCGTGTGCTGGTCGATTCCAGCTTCGACATCTTCTTCAAGCCGAAACAGGCTAATGGCGTCTCGATCGCGCCGGCGACACGCGGCGCCGCCGATTTCCGCAAATCGTTGCACAATGAATGGGGCCTGTCGCTGTGGCTGGAATCGGAGGCCGCGGGCAGCCGGCGCAACTTGATGCTCGACTACGGCTACACGCCCGAGGTGCTGCTCAACAACATGGAGCTGGTCGGCGTCGATCCCGCCAAGCTCGACGCGCTGATCGTGAGCCACGGGCATTACGATCATTTCGGCGGCCTCAACGGCTTCCTCGACAAATTCCGCGACAAGCTGCCGGCCGACGTGAAGCTCTATGCCGGCGGCGAGGACAATTTTTGCCACCGCGTCAGCGCGACGCCGACCAAGGGCCAGTTCACCGATTTCGGTACGCTGGATCGCCGCCAGCTCGCCGCCCAGCGCGTCACTACGGTGCTGTGCGAGACGCCGACCGTGATCGCCGGCCACGCGTTCACGACCGGCAAGATCACCCGCCGCAGCATCGAGCGCGTGCTGCCGCAGACCTGGGTCGAGTTCGGCATGAAGGACGGGCTCGGCTGCAACGCCAGCCACTATCTGCCGGCCGAGATGGAAGGCAAGATCGTGCCCGACGAGCACATCCACGAACACGCGACCTGCTTCAATTTGAAGGATTTCGGCCTGGTCGTGATCTCGTCCTGCGGCCATGTCGGCATCGTCAATTCGGTGAAGCAGGCGCAGGAGGTCTCCGGCATCCAGAAGGTGCACGCCATCGTCGGCGGCTTCCATCTCGGACCGGCGCCGAAGGATTACCTCACCGAGGTCGTCGCCGAGATCAAGAAGCTCGACCCTGATGTCGTGATCCCGATGCATTGCTCCGGGCTCAACTTCGTGCAGGAGGCGACCGCGCAGATGGGCGACAAGGTGCTGGTCACGACAACCGGCAGCCGCCTCTCCTTCGGCATATGATCGCGCTGATCCTGCGCGGATTTGCATGCGCCGGCGCCGGCCTGTGGCTGGCGCTGTCGCCCGCGCTGGCCAGCGATGCGCCGATGCGATCGACGCGTTCGGCCGCCGAGATCATGGACATCCTGATGTGGAACAGGGAGCCGGTCGGCGGACCATTCGCGCTGACCGATCAGGCCGGCCACGCGCGCACCGACAAGGAATTCCGCGGCAGGCTGATGCTGGTCTATTTCGGCTTCACCTATTGCCCCGACGTCTGTCCGACCGATCTGCAGGCGATGGCGCTCGCGCTCGACAAGCTCGGCCCTGACGGCGATCAGGTGCAACCGATCTTCATCACGGTCGATCCCGAGCGCGACACCGCCGCGCATCTTGCGGAATACGTCCCGCTGTTTCACCCGCGGCTGATCGGGCTAACCGGCAGCGATGATGCGATCCGCAAGGTCGCCGATGCCTACAAGGTCTACTATGCCCGGGTGCCGCTGAAGGACGCCGGCGACTACACCGTCGACCACACCGCCTACATCTATCTGATGGACCGCGACGGCAATTACCTCGGCTTCTTTCCGCCAGGCACATCGGCCGACCGCATGGTCGAGATCATCCGGCCGCGGCTCGCCGAGCCGGGACGCTGACTCTGCATTGCATTCAGCGCGCTCTCCCTTCCGTCATGGCCGGGCTTGTCCCGGCCATCCACGTCTTCCTTCGGATCGAGACCAAGACGTGGATGCCCGGGACAAGCCCGGGCATGACGAATCAAGCCTCAATGCATCCGCCCATGCGTGCGCAAAAATGTCTCGCCGGTTTCCGTCACCATTACCCGCATGCCCTCGACCGAGGGACGGCGCGCGACATAGCCGCGGTCGACCGCGTCTTCCCAGATCGTCAGCCGCGGGCATGAGGTGCGCCAGACCTCGAGCACCTCGGCATAAGGCCGCGGCTCGCGCGCGACCCATTCCACGAGATCGAGCACCAGGGCGTCCGTGGTCTCAGTCATTTGGTCCTCGCCGGGGTCAGCAGGGATTCATCGTCTCCGGTATTTTTGCGCCGCTTGGCCTCTTCCCGCAAACTGAGTTATCTTGCCCTTGCATCAGTTTTCCTGAGGGTTCATGCGGCGGCTGCTCTTTCTCAACGGCATCAAGGCATTCGAGGCCGCGGCGCGGACCGGCAGCTTCGCGGCCGCAGGCCACGAGCTCAACGTCTCGGCCGCCGCGATCAGCCGGATGGTGCATCTCCTGGAAGAACGGCTCGGCGTCGCGCTGTTCGAGCGCAAGGCCAACCGCCTCGTCACCACGCCGGCCGGCCGCGCCTATCAGGGCGGGCTGACGCCGATCTTCGACGCGCTGGCGAGCCTCACCGCGCAGGTCACGGCGTCCGCAAGCGCACGCGTGCTGACCGTCGGCGTCGGGCCGACATTTGCGCTGAAATGGATGATCCCGCACCTCGCCGAGTTCCGCAAAGCGGAGCCCGACATCGAGGTGCGGATCACCACCGGCGGCATGGCCGTGCCGTTCGCCGACGACTGGAGCTGCGGCATCCAGCTCGGCGACGGTGAGTGGCCGGGCCTCGTCGCCGAGCCGTTGTTCGCCGCCGACCTGATGCCGGTGTGCACCGCGCGGCTCGCCAACACCCTGAAGCGTCCTGCCGACCTCAAGGGACCGAGCCTGATCCGCGTCGCGCATTCGCCCGACGACTGGCCGTCCTGGCTGAAGGCTGCGGGCGTGCCGCGCCTGACGGCGCGCGGACCGGAATTCCAGTTCTACGGCCAGGCGCTGCAGGCAGCCAGCGACGGGCTCGGGATCGCGATGGGCATCCGGCCCTATATCGATGACGATCTCGCCGCCGGCCGGCTGGTGGCGCCGTTTGCACTCAGCGTGCCGAAGGGCATGCGCTGGTATCTGGTCTATCGCGGCTTCCACGCCGAGCAGCGTGATTTCGCCGCGTTCCGGCGCTGGATCATCCGTGCCGCCGCGGAACCCGCCGCGCGCCGCAAGGGAGCGCGCAATGCGTGAGGAGACCATCGACACGCTGGTGATCGGCGGCGGCCAGGCCGGGCTCACCATGAGCCATCGGCTGAAGCAGCGCGGCATCGCCCATCTGGTGCTGGAGCGGCGGCGGATCGCCGAGCGCTGGCGCAGCGAGCGCTGGGACGGCCTGATGTTCCAGTTTCCGAACTGGTCGGTGCGGCTACCGGAGTTTGCGTATCCGCACAGCGATCCCGACGGCTTCTCGGACACCGCATCCATCATCGCCTTCATCGAGGATTACGCCGCCTTCGTCGCGCCGCCGATCCGCTGCGGCGTCGAGGTGACAAAACTGCGCCGCGCCGCCGGCGGCTTCCTTGCCGAGATCGCCGGCGGCAACATCGCCGCCCGCAACGTCGTCATCGCCACCGGCCCCTATCAGCGGCCGCTGCGGCCCAACGTGCTGCGCGAGCAGCCCGGCCTGTTCCAGGTCCATGCCAGCGGCTACAAAAATCCCGCGCAATTGCCTGATGGCGCGGTGCTGGTGATCGGCGCCGGCGCCTCGGGCGCGCAGATCACCGACGAGCTGGTGCGCGCCGGCCGCCATGTCTTCCTCTCGGTCGGACGTCACAACCGCCTGCCGCGCCGCTATCGCGGCCGCGATCTGTTCTGGTGGCTGGCCGAGATGGGCGTCGACGAGACGCCGGTCGAGCAGCGCGGCCCGTCGCGCCTGCTGCCGGTGATCTCCGGCGCCCATGGCGGCCACACCATCGATTTCCGCCGCTTTGCCGCCGATGGCGTGACGCTGCT